>NZ_JBHWGA010000008.1:169590-243976 GCF_042733315.1 Streptomyces sp. NPDC059718 | reverse complement strand
CACCTGGCACATCGCCCCAGCCACCGCATAAACGAAAGGGCCGCCCGGCCTCCGGCCGGGGCAGTCCCACAACAAGATTTTCAGCAGTCTTCTAGATGATTGAGTCCGCTGTTCTCAGTGGTCCCTACCTTGTTGATCGGGGTAAGCGAGCCATTCGTAGGGTTGGCTCACCCAGGGGTGTCGGGTGTGGCTTTCAGCGGTCTGCCGTCTGTGGCTTCCTACGATTCGCCGCCCGACGCCCCCGACGACTCGGCTGCTGATGAGGAATCGCGATCCGATCGCTGAGTAGGGACTCGCCAGCGAGGTCGTCTGTGGTGCAGGTAAACAACGACCCGTTGAGAGCGCGCGACAGCGATTTGGGCCGGTATCGACGCCGGCAGGACCCACCACCACTGCGTGGTGATCGACGACACCGGCAAGCGGCTGTTGTCACGGCGAGTGGGCAACGACGAGCAGGAACTGGGCAAGACCGACGCGAAAGACGCGGCGATCATCGCCGACCAGGCCCGGATGCGCCGGGATCTGCACTCTCTGCGGCCCGGCGAGGAACTGGTCGCCGACCTCAAGGTCCTCACTGGCCATCGCCGCGACCTCGCCGATGACCGCACCCGCGTCGTCATACCTGCCCCGTCCTTCTTCGGGACCGCACCCAACTGGCACGTGATCGCGCCACTGAGCTGACCAGCGCCTCGCCCACCGCCCGCCGAAGCCATCTCCGCGCTGCTCGGCAAGCAGCAGTTCGACACCCTCGTCACTGTCGGACGCGGTGGCCACCGCCGCCTGACCACCATGCTGTACAGCTGGAACTCCGAGGCCCGGTCTGTGTGTTCACAGCGCCGTGACCCGCGAGCGGCGCTGCATGTGCAGGTCGGCGACGCGTGAGGGACTACACCATTGACGCGCATATATGACTATTTGAGCCGCATGAGAAATTCAATTGTATTTCGTGAGAAGCGGTGTTCTGCGGTGATTTGGCGGCGTCGGAGGGTGAGGATCAGTGCATGCCCGGCCGAACGGTCCGGGCAGTCCCGGGGCGTCAGCCCCGGTTCGTACGGAAAGGCCTGAACATGATCAACGGGTTGAAGAGGGCCGCGGCCCTGGGCGCGGCAACGGTGGCCCTGGCCGCGGGCGCGGTCGTCGGCACGGTCGGCACCGCGTCGGCCGCTCCGCAGGACCACCGGCCGCCGAAAGCGTCGCACCACTGCGCGAAGGTGGGGGGCCACTGGGCACGGCAGTGGCACCCGGGGTTCCGGGACCGGCACCACCGCTGGCACCCCGGCAAGTGGACGCGCGTCTGGCGCCCCGCCCATCAGGAGTGCCACCGCTGACCCCGTAGCCGACGCCGGAACCCGCGCGTAGGGGTGGCGGCGACCCGAACCGGAACCGGCCCCGACTCGCCTCCTCGAGGGCGTGGCGGGGCCGGTTCGTCGTGTCACACCCTTCTTCGGGCTTGCCCCGGGCGTGGCGAGGAGGCACCATCGCGATGACTCCGAGGCGCGGAGCGCCACCGGGCTCAAGCGGACGGAACCCCGAACGCAGCCACTAGCAAGGCCAGTTCGGTGGAATTCATGTCCTCGCCCTTCGCGTCCGTGGCACCGACGTTCATCACCATCGTGCGGGACAGGTCGCGGGTGGCGGCGATCACGCTGGTGTAGCCGTACCGGCTGCCCGTCTTGCCCCAGACCTCGCGGCCGCCGAGATTGATCTTGGACAGCCCTGCGCTGTAGGAGGCCGGGGCGCCCGAGCCGTACTCACGCACCGACGCGTCGGGCAGGGTGAACATCTCCTCCAGTTGCGACCGAGGCACCACACGACCTGTGAACAGCGCATGCACGAACCGTTCCAAGTCGGCGGTGGTGGAGATGATGTCGCCCGCCGCGTAGCCCTGCGTCTGGCCCCACACCGTGACGTCGCGGAGCTCGGTCGAGCCGTCGGGGCGTGGAAAGGCCTGGTAGCCGTGGTTGTGGGGTCCCTCGATGCGCGGGTCGGTGCCGGGGTACGAGGTGTTCTGAAGCCGCAGCGGCCTCAGAATGCGCCGGCCGACCTCCTCTTCGTAGGCATGTCCGGTGATCCTCTCGATCAGCAGACCGAGCACGGCGTAGTTGATGTTGAGGTAGTGCTGCTGGGTGCCGGGCGCGAACTCGGTCGGCTTCGCGGTCGCGTTCTCCACCATGTCCTCGGGCGTGTGGACATCGAACCGATGGGCGTAGGCCTCCTCGATGGTGTCGCCCGGCATGTCGGCCGCCGGGATGCCGCTCGTGTGGTTGAGCAACTGCCGCACGGTGACGTCCTTGTAGGCCACCGGAATCAGTGCCGGCAGGTAGTGGCGTGCGGGCGCGCTCAGGTTCACCCTTCGCTCGGCGGCGAGTTGCAGGACCACCGCTGCCGTGAACACTTTGGTCACCGAGCCGGCCCGGAAACGGCCGTGCGGATCGGCTGGGCGTCCGCTGTCCAGGTCGTGCACGCCCGCGCTGCCGCGCCACGTGCCGTCCGTGCCGCCGACGCGTACGAGCGCGGCGGTGGTGTCGGAGTCGGGCAGGGAGCCGAGCGCCGCGCACAACGCCTCGGTGTCGAGCCCGCCCATGTGCGCGGCGGAGGTACACGAGGGCGGCGACAGGGGCGTAGTCGCCACAGCCGGCTGGGCCGCAGGGAAGGCCACGGCGGTCAGGGCGAGGAGAGCGGGCAGGGCGGTACGGGTACGGGCGTTCATCTTGTGATCTCCTGACGACGGGAAACGGCGCGAGCCGTTGCCTGCCATCCTGTTGATCACAGCCCCCGAGCGGATCGCCCGGGCGAGCGGTCTTGGTGCGCACGTCTACTCGCCCCCGCGGGGGAGTCGGCGGCCCCGCCTCCTCCGCGAGAGGGATCGTGTACCGGGAGCCCGGCGGCGGCCGGTCCCCCCGCGGTGACGAGTCCGGTCTCGTACGCGCAGATGACCGCCTGGATGCGGTCCCTGAGCCCGAGCTTCGCCAGCACGTTGCCGACATGGGTCTTCACGGTGTGCTCGCTGACCGTCAGCGCGGCCGCGATCTCGGCGTTGGACAGTCCCCGGGCGAGGTGCAGCAGGGTCTCGCGCTCGCGGGCGGTCAGCGCGTCGAGCCGGTCCGACGCGGGCGCCCAGGCCGGCCGGGGCCGGCTCCTGTACTCCTCGACCAGCCGGCGCGCCACCGTGGGGGCGAGCAGGGAATCGCCCTCGGCCACCACCCGCACCGCGTGGACCAGATCGTCGCGCCTGACGTCCTTGAGGAGGAAGCCGCTCGCTCCCGCATGGAGCGCCTCGTACACGTACTCGTCGGAGTCGAAGGTGGTGAGCATGATCGTTCGGCAGTCGGTTGCGGCAATGATGGCGCGACACGCCTCGATCCCGTCCGTGCCCGGCATCCTGACGTCCAGGAGCGCCACGTCCGCGCCGTGGAGCCGCACGGCCTCGGCCGCCTCGGCCCCGTCAGCCGCCTCCGCGACCACCTCGATGCCGGGCTGGGCGTCGAGGATCATGGCGAAGCCGCTGCGTACCAGCTCCTGGTCATCGGCCACCACCACCCGAATGGTCACCCGTCCACCTCCAAGAAGACATCGGCGACCGGGAACCGCACTCTCACCTGGAACCCTGTGCCGTCCGGGCCCGGACCCGTCTGGACGGTCCCGCCGTGCGCCGCGGCCCGCTCCCGCAGCCCGATCAGACCGTGCCCCGGGCCCCTGCCCGGCCTGCCGCCGGTACCGACCGCGACTCCCCTGCCGTTGTCGGTGACCGTGATCTCCACGGTCTCGGTGCCCAGCTCCACGCACACCGTTGCGGATTCCGCGGAGGCATGTCTGACCACGTTGGTCAGCGACTCCTGCACGATCCGGTAGACGGTGGCTTCGGTAGCCGGCGGCAGGGACCCCGGAAAGCCCACGGTCACGTACTCGACGGCGAGGCCGCCCGAGGCCACCTGCTCCACGAGCAGCGGAAGATCGGACAGAGCGGGCAGGGGTTTGCGGGACGCGGGCTCCGGGGCCTCCGTGTCCTGCCTGAGCACCCCCAGCATCCTGCGCAGCTGCGTCATCGCGTCCCGCCCCGTCTCGGAGATGGCCTCGAACGCGGCCTCGGCACGCTCCGGCGCCGTACGGACCGCGACGGGGCCGGCCTCTGCCTGCACCACCATCAGGCTCACCGCGTGCGAGAGGATGTCATGCATCTCCCGTGCGATCCGGGCCCGTTCGGCCGCTGCCGCCTGCTCCACCTCGATGCGGTTCGCGCGCTCCAGCTGAGTTGCCCGGTCCTCCAGAGCGGCCGTGTAGGCCTTCCGGGTGTGCGTGAGCCTGCCGAACCCGTACGCAGCGCCGAAGAGGAACAGCGAGAACAGCAGTTCCCTGGCCTCACCGGAGTTGAGCGCCACCGAAGGGAATATCAGCGCAAGCGTTCCCGCGGCCACGGGGATGCGCCACCTGGCCGGGGTCAGTTCGGCAACCGTGTAGAGCGCCACCAGCGCGTTGTACGGCAGCGGCTGCCCAGGTCCGTCGAGCGTGAACCGGTAGAGCACCTGCGCGGCAAGGACCGCGCCAAGCACGGTCACTGGCGCCCGGCGCCGCCATAGCAGGGGCAGCACGCCGAGCGTCGTGAGGCCGTACGACGCCCAAGTGGCGGGCGGCAGTGCCTGCGCGCGCGGGACGACGAACGGGATGGTCTCGGCAGCCTGCACGAGCAGCATCAGCCCCGCGTCCACCGTCCAGGGACTGGTGAGCGGCTGACGGATACGGGAGGCGAGGAGCCTCAGGTGACCGGCCGGCATCAGGGTTCTCCGGCGGCCAGGCCGAACTGCGCCACTTCCGGACCCTGTTCGGCCTGGTGGTCCGGGCGCCAGCGCGAGCAGAACACGATCCCGGGCTCCAGCAGGTCCAGGCCCTCGGCGAAGGACGCGACCTCTGCCCGGCTGAGGGCCACGATCGAGGAGTGGCATGGTCGCTCCAGAACCTTATCGCCTCCTCGTTACCGGCGCCGCCGGGTTCGAGTGTCGGGTGGCTCAGCACGAGGTAACTGCCGGATGGAAGGGCATCCAGCAGAGTCCTTCGCCTCGCCGATGGAGGGGGCGGAAACTGCCGATCGTCGGGCGAGCCCACGCACGCATATTGATCCGAAACGCTTTGTGTTCGATCAGGTCCCGTCCGAGGCCGAGCAGGCGCGCGAGGGAACACCCCTCCGGCTGCGACTCAGGCCGGCTCCGGCACTGCGCCATCACGGGCCGCCGCGTACAGCGTGACCCGCAGCAGCGTCCGCAACCGCTCCCATACCCGCAGCGGCTGTTGTTCGACGGCGAACCGCTCGCCGACGCCATGTGGACGTGACCCGATCCGTCGCTGGTCGTCGTCGATGTCCCACCGCTCGACCAGCGCGTTCAGCGCCTCGTCTCGTACCTGGTCAGGACCACGCCGCCGGGAAACGTCCGTGTCTCCACCAGGTTCAGGTTCGTCCAGCTGTCCAGCGCGGTGAAGAACGGTGTGCCGCCACCCACCAGGACCGGATGGGTGACGATCGCGTACTCGTCGATCAGCCCGGCCCGCATCGCCGCCCCGGCGAGCGCTGCGCCACCGACCCTCATCGGCCCACCGTCCTCGGCCTTGAGCCGAGTGATCTCCGCGACCGCGTCGCCGGTGACCAGGCGAGTGTTCCAGTCGACCTTGTCGACCGTCGAGGAGAACACCACCTTCGGCGTGTCCCGCCAGTTCCGCGCGAACTCGATCTGCGCCGGGGTGGCGCCCGGCTGCTCGTCGCCGGTCGGCCAGTAGGCGCTCATGGTCTCCCACAGCTTGCGCCCATACAGCAACAGGCTGATCGCCCGCTCCTGATCGAGCCACCACTGGAACAGCTCGTCGCTCGACCCGCCCCAGCTGAGGTCGTCGCCGGGCGCGGCGACATAGCCGTCCAGGGACAGGTTCATGCCGTAGAGCAGTCTCCGCATGGCGCCGGCCTTCCGTCAGGTAACGGTTCTCGTCTGTCCCCGTTGTGATGTAGTGGGGGTCTCCGTTGTAACCACGACCTTAGCGAACCTCGTTGACCGTCTTACCCTTGTCACCTCGGTCGATTTGAAGGCGGTGACGATTCGGCCGGCCGAGCGACGGCGCCGCTTGTTGGTACGCGGCCGACAATCCGCAACTTGCCGGACAGCTACGTCAGATCGTTTGGGCCTTCCGGAAATCGCGTACGACGCCGGGGACACGTTGGCCCTGCCGACCGCCTCGAGCGCCGCGTCGAGACAATGCGGGCGTCGACCCGGTTCTGGCTCCTTGCGCTGATCCGTGCGGCCATCGACGTGCGTCTACATATCGGTGTGCGGGTCGCGTGCAGCCAGGACGCTGAAGAGGGTGGCGACGATGGCGAGTACGGCGTATCCGAGGGCGATCTGCGGTAGCGAGAAGGCGTTCGAGAGTTGGCCGGAGATGAGGCTGGGGAAGGCGGCTCCGCTGTAGCAGAGCAGGTAGACGGCGCTGAAGATCGGTGCCCGGTCGGCGAGGGTGCTGCCATGAAGCAGGCCGCGGGTGGCGGAACTGATGGCGATGCCTTGACCGGTGCCGGCGATGATGGTTGCGGCGATGAACAACGTCAGTGTGCCTATGGCGATCGCTGTGATGATGCCGATCCATCCGGCCAGGAAGATGATCATGCCGATTCGTTGGGCCGCCGCGGATGTGAACCGGCCACCGATGGGAGCGCCGAGAACGCTGGGGGCCATGTAAAAGGCGAACAACAGTCCGAGGATGAGCGGGCTGTGGGTGTGGAATTGATCTGCGACCAGTGCGGGCATGAAGGCCTGGTAGAAAGCCCCGGTCGCCCAGGTCGCGAGGAACACCGCGGCGGCGACAGGGAGCAGGTGCCTGACTCGGACCGGTATGCGGACCCGGGGTAGCAGTGATCGCCAAGCACCCGGCGTCGGCTTCGCGGTTTCCGGACTGATGACGATGAGTGCGGCAGACAGTACGAGGAAACCGGCGCAGACCAGGTAGATGAGATGGCGTGGCCAGGGGCCGAACTGGACCAGGGCGCCGGAGGCGATGGCGCCCAGGGTGAGGCCGAGCATGGGTCCCTGGCTGGAGGCGACGGAGGCCAACCATTCCGGTCTGGTGGGTGCGGCGTCGACGAGATAGGAGGTGAGGCTGCTACTGGCCACCCCCGTACCGACACCCATCAGTAGCCGACCGGACAGCAGGGTCACGATGTCGTGCACGTTCAGCAGCAGCAGACAGCCCAGCAGGAGCAGGCCGAGACTTGCGATTGCGGTGGGCCGTCGGCCCAGGTGATTGGACAGCCGTCCCAGCACCAACAGTCCGGCGATGGTGCCGATGGAGTTGCTGACGACGGCCAGTGAGATGCCGGCGTTGGTGAACCCGTCCTCGGCCCGGTAGGTGTTGAACAAGGGGATCGGTGCGGCCGACGCGGCAAACGAGGCCACCAGGGAGACCACCGCAGAGGAGAATGCCAGCTGGAGCGGTCTGCCCCGGCGGGTCAGGTTGATCACTGGTGCCACGTCCTGCATCGAGCAGTGCCTTTCCATGAGTCGGTACGTCAGGTCCGGATGTCGGTCGTGGACGCTCTGGCGGGGTCGTGGCCTGTTCGCATGCGGACAGCGCCGGCTTGGCCGACGGCGTTGACGGCCACACCGGCGCCTATTCCGCTGGTGGTGTTCGCAAACTGTGCGGACTTGGGTGAGTGCTGGATTGAGGTCGCGTCGTCTCGGCGACCGCGTGGTCGGGTCAGGTGCCCGGAGCGATCGCACAGGCCGAGACGCAGACCCAACCACCCTCACGCTTCTGGTAGGTGTCCGTGTACAGGGCTTCCTGAGCCGCTCCGTCGGCGAGCATGGTGTACGTGGCGCGGCCGTGGACCAGGGCAACGTCACTGAGGATGCGGACCTTGACGTCGTGCACAGCGAGATCCTTGAAGGGCCGCGGCTTGGCGATGTACTCGAGGAACTCGGCACGGTTGCGCGTGACACCCGGAGTCTGCACGACGAAGTCCTCGGCCAGCAGCTCGCTGAAACGCTGGACGTCGTTGAACTGGTCGGAGTGGACGTAGTCATTGTTGAGCTGCTCGAGGATCGCCAGATCTTCGATGGACTGCTTGGTGTTGGTGTCCTTCACTTTCTTGTTCCTTCCCTGCGTGTTGCGGCGTCGCTGCAGGTGGGCTGTCGTTTCGGTGCCGCGTACGCCGTGCCGGCGCGCACTGTTGTGTCTGTCGATCAGGTGCTGGTCGACGCGGCGAACGAGGCCATCAGGGAGACCACCGCAAATTGGGAATGCCTCGCGTTCGCTATGGAATGCAGCCGTCGCGATCTGGGTGAAGAGACAGACGGCTCTCGCGCGCCGCGGCCTCTTGGGAGCCCGGGCCTTGGGTGTAAGTCGGGGCGGCTCCAGCTCCGACCGAAGGCCAGTGTTGCGACGAGCTTTCATCAAGCTTCTCAAAAGCAAAACGGGACTGTCAAGTCCTCTTGTCCTTGGAATTGTCGATCACTTTCCAAGAAATGCGCAGATCAGAGGTTCAACGCCTGGACGCAGCGCCGTGAAGTATGGACTGGGTAGCTCTTCGGAAAAACAGGTGACAGTGGACGGCGAGATGTGGCGGCCCGGGGCCGGCCCGGGCGCCTGCGCAGTGCTGGGACCACGACTGAACGGAGGCCGGTGACGGGCTTGGCTGCTACGCACCGTGGTCGCCGAGCGGTGCTTTCGCAGGGTCAGACTTGCGAGTGCAGCGGTTTGCCCGTCAGCGCGAGAGCTGCCTCACCGAGCGCCTCACCCTGTGTCGGATAGGCGTGGACGAGGCCGGCAACGTCCTGAGGACGCGCTTCCCAGTTGTAGATGAGCTGCGCTTCCCCGATCTGCTCACTGATCCGGTCGCCGATCATGTGAACACCGACGACTGCCCCGTCCTTCCTCCGGATGACCTTGACGTGCCCTTCCGTTCTCAACGTGCGGCTACGAGCGTTGGTCGCGAGGTCGTAAACGACGAAGTCGATGTTCTCGGCCCCGTACGTCAGCTTGGCCTTGGCTTCTGTCAGGCCGACCGACGCGATCTCAGGGCGGGAGAACGTGACGCGCGGGACGCCGTCGTAGTCGATCGGCACAGCAGTCTTCTCGGCCACTCGGTCGGCCACGAGGATGCCCTCGGCGAAGCCGACGTGTGCAAGCTGCGGAGTGGGGACCAGGTCGCCGATGGCGGAGATGGTGGGGACGCTGGTGCGCATGTATTCGTCAACCAGCACGTGCCCCTTGTCCATTGCGACACCCGCCTCTTCGAAACCCAGCCCTTGGGAAACAGGGCCTCGTCCGACGGCCACGAGCAGGAGGTCGGCTTCCAGCGCCTTGCCGTCTGCCAGACGGACGCGGATGCCGTCCTGCGTGTATTCGCTGCTGACGAAGGGGACACCGAGGTGGAGGGTGATACCCCGCTTGAGGAACTCCGTCTCCAACCGGCTGGAGACGGTCTCGTCCTCCGTCGGGACAAGGTGTGGCAGGGCCTCGACAACGGCGACCTGGGCTCCGAACGACGACCACGCGGAGGCGAACTCGACGCCGATTACTCCCCCGCCGAGCACGATCACGGACTTGGGGACGCAGTCGAGGGTGAGAGCGTGGTCCGACGAGATCACTCGCCGTCCGTCGATCTCCAGTCCGGGCAGGGTTCTTGGAACGGAGCCGGTAGCGAGTACGACGTGGCGGCCCGTGAGTCGGCGGCCTCCGACGTCGACAGAGGTCGCTGATGACAGTCGGCCCTCTCCTTCCACATAGGTGATGCCGCGTGCGTCGACAAGGCCGGTGAGCCCATTGCAGAGGCTTGAGACGACGCTGTTCTTGTAAGCGTGCAGGGCCTCCATGTCGATGCCTTGAAAGGACGAGCGCACCCCCACGTCGCGAGCATGGCGGGCCTGATCGGCCAGTTCTGCCGCGTGCAGCATCGCTTTGGTCGGGATGCAGCCGTTGTGGAGGCAGGTGCCCCCGAGCTTGTAACGTTCGACCAGGGCGACGCTGAGCCCGAGCTGGGCTCCGCGCAATGCGGCTGCGTACCCGGCGCTGCCGGCCCCGAAAACGACCATGTCGTAGGGCTCTTCGTTGTCGTTCATGTCATTGCTCCTTTGCGGTCTGCCGGACGGGTTGCCCGGTCGGCGCCGCCCCCCGGTTGTGGCGGCACTGCTCCTATGGCACTCCACCCCAAAGGACTGATCAGTCCATGGTGCGAGGAAAGCGCAAGACCTTCTTGGGGGAGAGTGGGAGGGAGGACGGGCGGACGCGTGTGCTGTCCGTACGGGTCACGAGAGTTGGCGCGCACGGGCGGCAAACCCGCAGGTCCAGGCCGAGCAGCTCTCGTGCTGCCTCGTGCACCGCGTATCAGCCCACGGTGTATGTCTTCACTTGGGCCAGCGCCATATCCATGGCGATGCGCATCGGTTCGACGTCGCGTGTCATCTGGGCGAGCAAGTAGCTTCCCTGCAGTGCGGCCATCACGGACACAGCGAGCTTTGCAGGATCGGCCTCCTCCTTGAGCGAGCCGTTCTCCTGCATCCGGCGCAGGCCTGCCGTGATCAACTCCTGCCATTCGCAGAACTTCTCAGCGAGCAGGTTTCGGGCCGCGGGATCCTGAGGCGCGTGGGATCCGACGAGCGCACCCAGAGCGCACCCGTAGGCTCCATCCTGGAGAGAGTTGAGGCGGATGATCGAATCGTTCCAGCGTTCCAGGGCCTGGAAGGAGCTCATCTGTTCCAGGTGCCGTCGGTCGCGATCGAGAATCTGCTGGGCACGCAACTCGATCACACTGTGTACAAGCTCGTCCTTGTCTGGAAAATGGCGGTAGAACTGGGACTTGCTGGTTCCGCTCACCGCTCGCACGTCATCCAGGGTCACCGAGTTGACACCCTTGACGTAAAAGAGGTCTGCAGCGGCCTGGATCATGCGAACCCGTGCTATGGATCCGCTGGTGATCGCCATTCTCTGCCCCTTCTGAGAGATGTGGAATCGATGGCGACGCGTGAGGGCGCAGTGCGGGGCTTACCGTTGGCGCCGGTCATCACCGACACCGGCTTGCCAGCGGCCTCTCTCGACTCACCGCTCGCCGCCGCCTGCTCGCTCGGGAAACCCGTTGTCATGGCGACGAGGCTTTCGGCAGTCACGCTTACCCCGCCGCACCTCGCTCCGCCGTAGGCGAGCGCCTCAGTTGCGGGCATCATCGACGGCCCGCGACCCAGGATCGAGGATCTCGCGGAACTGGGAATACTTCTCGATGAAGCGATCCACGACAGGGCACCGGTTGGTGACCGCCGCGTCTTCCTTCACCAGGTCGGACAGCGCCTCGCGGATCAACGCGGTCCCCAGGCCGCGGCCACGGTAACCCTCCTGGACGTACGTGTGCGTCAGGCTGTACTGAGCGCCCTTGTGCTCGTATGCGAGCAGCCCTGCATAGTCGCCGTTCTCTTGAACCTCGTAGAACCTGTTGTCTTCGTCCTTGAGGACTCTGATCGAGCCGCTCGTGTCAGTCCACAGCACCTTGGCCATCGCTGTTCCTGTATCTGTGCTGGCTCCGTCTGGATGACGGGGCAATCCTGTCGATCACCTAGTGGACTAGATCGTCCTCTTTGGAGGTTGATGACCCTTCAGCGGACGCGGATGATGGTCTTTCCCCTGACCCGCGCGGTCGGATTGAAAGCCGCGACGGCATCATCGAGGGTCGCGACGTTGCCGATGACCGTACGCAGCCGTCCGTCCCGCACCCGCTGGACCACCTCACGCAGCTGGACGCGATCAGACTCGACAACAAAGTCGATGGCCAGGCCGTCCGCAGGTCGCGCCTCCGGCGGGCCGGCGATGGTCACCAGCGTTCCTCCGGCTCGAATCAGGCTCGTGGATCGCTTCCCTATGTCGCCACCGATGACGTCGAAGACCAGATCAACTCCACCGGCGTCTTCCAGCGTGTCGTCGTCCAGGTCGACGAACTCCATCGCGCCGAAGTCGAGCACCGCCTGACGATCGGCGGCACGTCCGGTGCCGATGACGTAAGCACCCGCCTCGCGCGCCAGTTGCGTCACCACCGATCCGACTCCGCCGGCCGCACCGTGCACGAGGACGCTCTGCCCCGGCTGAAGACGCCCATGCTCGAACAGGCCCTGCCACGCCGTCAGGCCCGAGATCGGCAGACTCGCGCCTACCGTGAAGTCAACGTCGGCGGGCAGCGGCGCGAGGTTACGTGCTTCGACGGCCGCATACTCCGCCAACGTGCCGTCGCGGGTCCAGTCCGTGAGGCCGAAGACTCGCTGTCCCACGGACAGCCCCGTCGTGCCATAGCCGAGGGCACTGACCACTCCGGCGAGCTCATGACCGGGGATCGACGGAGTGCGGTCGCGGCCGAGGCGGTCCGTCCAGTTCGAAGGCCACGTCAGCTCCCCTGGGGTGAATCCGGACGCATGAACCTCAACAAGCACATCGTTCCCCGCCGCCTCGGGCGTGGGGCGCTCCGCCAACCTCATTCCGGCCGTTCCCGCGGCCTGATCGGTCACAACGATCGCCTTCATCGGGTACTCCCTGCATCCCGTCATCGTCCGCGCGCCACGCACGTCCAACCGCAGAACTAAAGTGAACTAAAAGGTCCATAATTTTGGCCCTATCTGGACTCTAACAGCATACTCAGGTCTACGACTGGTCGAGATAGTCCCGTTCAAGGAAGCCGGGTCAGCCCCGTCGGCGCCTGCAGCGGGTCTCCGGGACGATGGCGACGACGGACAGCCCTGGGGACCAACCCGCCGCGCATGCGGACGACACCTCAGGCAGCCGGCGGATCACACCCGCGCTCCATTGGTCTCCGCGGCCAGCCGCGGCTGCCTACCATTGCGCCCTGGCGCCGACGAGCGGGCGGCCGGCCACCCGGGGCCGGCACGGAATGCGTGTCCGGGGTCAGGGCTTGATGAGCACCTTCAGGCTTCTGCGGTCCGCCATGTCCTGGTAGCCGGTCGGGACGCCGTCGAGGTCAGTGGTGGCGTCGAAGACCCTCCCGGGCTCACCCGTGCCACTCAGGACGTCGGGCAGAAGTCCTTCGATGTAGGCGCGGGCCGGTGAGGGGCCACCGGCCAGGCGGATGTTGTGGCGGAAGAGGCTGCCGATGCCAATGGGTGCTTCCTCGTACTGAGGGGCGCCAACCCGGCTGATGACTCCGCCCGGCCGGATGATGGCGAGGGCTTGATCGTAGGCGGGCCTGGTGCCGACGGCTTCCAGGACCGCGTGCGGACCGTACCCGCCAGTGAGCTCGCGGACAGTTTCGGCGCCTTCCTCGCCGCGGGCGGAGACCACATCGGTCGCGCCGAACTCGCGGCCAAGGTCGGTGCGCGCCTGATGGCGGCCCATGAGGACGATCTGTTCGGCACCCAGCCGTTTGCAGGACAGGACCGCCATCAGGCCGACGGCCCCGTCGCCGATCACCGTGACGCGGGTGCGCTCGTTGACTCCGCCTGACACGGCGGCGTGGTAGCCGGTACAGAGGACGTCGGAGAGCGTCAGCAGGGAGGGAATGAGCGCCGAGTCCGCGGTGGCAGGGAGCTTGACGAGAGTGCCGTCGGCCAGCGGGACGCGGATGGCTTCGGCCTGAGCGCCCTCTTCCGCCTCGCCGTCCCAGAAGTTCGCCTGTGGGTGGACACAGGAGCTGTGCAGGCCCTGACGGCAGAACTCGCAAGTGTTGTCGGAGATACTCCAGGGGGAAACGACCAGGTCGCCGCGCTTGATGGTGGTCACCTCCGAGCCGGTGTCTTCAACGATGCCGATGAACTCGTGGCCCATCCGTACGGGACCGTCCTCGGGCTTCAGCGAGGCGTACGGCCACAGGTCCGTGCCGCAGACACAGGATGCGGTGATCCGGACCAGGGCGTCGGTCGGGTTCTTGATGACGGAATCAGGCACGTTCTCGACGCGGACGTCGCCAGCGCCGTACATGAGTGTTGCGCGCATCAGTGATGCTCCTTTTCCAGGTGGTGCCTGCGGGAGTGGTGGTGCGTTTCGGCTGGCCGCCGACAAGAGAACGCTGCTGATGGACTTGTGGCGACCTTCCATGTCGATTCGAGTTCGCCCCTGCTCCGCCATCGCACCTTTTCCAGTGACCACACAGCGCTGGCGTCGATTACGGAACAGAGTCGCTTACTGTTCCGATGGGTGTCGTGCCCGAGCCGTCTGAACGCGCACTCGTCGGTGCGGAGCAACAGCCGCCGGTTGGAC
Organism: Streptomyces sp. NPDC059718; assembly: GCF_042733315.1. Classification (NCBI taxonomy): domain Bacteria; kingdom Bacillati; phylum Actinomycetota; class Actinomycetes; order Kitasatosporales; family Streptomycetaceae; genus Streptomyces; species Streptomyces sp. NPDC059718. The sequence goes on along the minus strand of NZ_JBHWGA010000008.1, from coordinate 229,759 downwards.
TGCGCAGCCCCTCGACCACTGCTAAAGGAGTTGTCACTCCGCCCGGAACGCCACCGATAATCGTCGGTTATCAACTCCATAAGACGTGGAGCCCGCCGTCCTCTTCCGTTATAACGCAAACGAGAGGACCATGCAGTCCATGCAGTGACGCCTGTGAATGTCGCCATCGCCGGGCACCGTGCTCGCGGGGACCTGATGCATGTCGGCGCGGGCTGCTGCCCAGAAGTCATCGTGAGGGGAGGTCGGGCCCACATTCGAGCCTTCCTCGGTTCGCATCCAGTGAGAGGCAGAGGTGGTCCATGTGACAGGCAAGTCACGCACGTCACGCGCACCTGCGAAGGCCGCACCTCATGCGCTCGACGCCCCGGTGGGCACGGAGCAGCCGACTGGTACCCCCAAGCGCGGGTCGGCAGCGCTCTCGGACTCTTCCGCAGACCCGGTGATCGCGCGTAGTAATATCGGGCACATGTCCGTAGAAGATGCTCCTAGGCAGGAGCGGCGCCTGACCCCACGTGGGGCTGTCACCCGCGACCGCATTGTTCAGGCCGCTGCCGACCTTTTCTACGTGAGAGGCGTCAACTCGGTCTCACTCGACGACGTACGAGCGACAAGCGGGACGAGCAAATCTCAGCTGTATCGCCACTTCGCGGACAAAGACCAGCTTGTCCACAGCGTCATCGAGCTGCGGGCCGATCAAGTCCTGAACCGTGATCGCCAAATGCTGGAGCGGATGAATTCCATTCGCGCGCTCGAGCGATGGAGCGACAAGGTCATCCATCTCAACTCTTTGCAGAACGGTGCCTACGGGTGCGCGTTGGGCTCGCTCGTCAGCGCGCGGGCGGCGCAGGACCCGACATCGAGGAGCAAGCTTGCCGAGACGTTCGCTGAGTGGCAGCAGCTCATCTCGGCAGGCTTGAAGCGCATGCAGGAGAACGGCTCGCTACATGAAGAGGCAGATCCGCAGCAGCTCGCCACTGCTGTCATGGCTGCCTTGCAGGGCGGCTACTTGCTGGCTCAGACCGCCCAGGACGTTGAGCCGATGCGCGTCTCCATGCAGATGGCGTTGAACTACGTACGCTCCTACGTCGTGGGCTGAGCCGGATCCTCAGCGTTGGCGGACCGGCGGCTAGGTCAGCTCGATGAAGGCGAGACCCAGGTGCCTGAATGTTTCGCGTCGACCAGGCTGATGTATTCGGGATTCTTGTGTATGAACCTGTCGACGACTGGACAGTAATTTGAAATGGTGTTTCCGTGGATGCTCAGAAAGTCCAAGGTGCTCTTTATGAGGACGTTGGAGAGACCGCGCCCTCGGAATGTGTCGTAGATGACCGTGTGCATCAATACGCGCCGATCACCAATTTCCCGATAACCCATGTGGCCAGCCGTCTCACCGGCTACGGATATCTCATAGCGACGCCCCTTCTCGTTGTTGCTCACCGCCACGGACGATTCCGCGTCTGAAAATATAACGTCAGGCATTTCAGCCCTCCAGTCCGTCACGAAGGCCCCACAGTGGGAAAGTTGCCAGAAGTCGATCGGCGGCCGCCGTGAAGAGGTCCAGCCTCTGACCGGTCGGCGTAAAAGCCCGCCTGCCCCGGCTCTGGCGCAGCGCGTTTCAGCCTAGGTGAAGTGGACGAAACAGTCCAGTCCTAATCCCGGGCCAGCATCCCGTCGGCGCATACTGCGACCCGCGAGGGAGGGGAGGCTGCACCCTTGCCCGCATGCAGCGCTCCTCACCAGCGGCGCTCTGCCTTGTTGAGGAAGGTTCACCCCTCTGGATCCTGCACGGAGCGGCACCGGACGCCCCATCCATGGCAAGCAGACGGCGCGCCGGTCATCGCGGGTACGCAGACCGCGGTCATGTCGCTCGCGACGACGCCCCAGGGACCGTTGGTCACGAATTCCGCCTCGGCGGCAATCGCCTCACAGGTAAACCTGCTGTCGGCTGGGCTACCGCGCAGCTTCGCGCCCGGCTCCCAGCGGACGCGACCTATTCTCCGGCAGATAGGATTATTGCCTCTATCGGGGGTTATATCGCTCGATGATGGTCAGGGAGCGGCAGATGGACGCCTCGGACGAACTCCTACAGAGGGCCACACCGTCGGCTCTTTTGACCCTGGACGGTGTCATCTGCTGTCTCAACGCCGCAATGGCCTCAGCGCTGGGCAGGCCAGAGGAACAGTGCGTAGGCCGCCGCTTCAGTGACCTGCTGTCCGAAGATCAGCGGATCTCGGCCCGGAGCCTGCTGGCGCACGGGGCCACGACGAAGAGGCTCGCAATGCGGGTGCTGGAATTCCCTGGTACGGGCGAAGCGTCTGTGGTCTGCCTGGTCGAAGCGCGGCCGGTAACGGACCCCGCAGATGGCGAGCGGCTTGTGTGGGTGCACTCGTTGGACGCGCGACATGACCTCGGCGGCCTGCTGATCCCATTTGACCTTGCAGCCAAGGCCGCCGGCCTTGGCCTTTACATGTGTTCACCCGATGAGCACCGGATCGAGTGGCTGGGTGGCGAGCCCGCCCTGGCCGCACTCTTCCCGCAGGCGTCGATGTCCCTGCCCATGGTGATCCGGCGAGTGCACCCTGAGGACCGGAAGGACGTGCAGCGGCTCGTGCGCTCGTCCGTCGCCCAGTCCCCGTGGATCAGGTCGCGGTTCCATACCGAGCACGACGGCTGGCGCATGCTGGCCAGCCAAGCCCGCCGGATCACGCTGGGTTACGGCGGTCCCGAACGGGTCTTCGGGGTGATCCGCGACGAGTCCACGATGGAAACGCACCGAAAGGACATGCTGGCTGCGGTGAGTGCTGAGCGGCGACGCGCGGATGAGATCGCCGCGTTCTCCTCCGCCCTGTTCAGTGCCGCCACCGAGCAGGAGTTGCAGCAGGTCGTCCTGACTCGGCTCGCCGCGGCTTACGGCGGTTTCGGCGCCCTCTTCGCGCTCGTCGACGACGGGCGTCTGCGGGTCTCCTCGGACGCCGGGATCCCCACATGGCAGACCGATGCCCTGCTCGGTCTGCCGCTGGACGAGGACCGGCCGTTGCCCTGTGCGATCCGTACCGGTCAGCCGCAGTTCATTGCCAACCAGGAGGAACTCGCACGGTGTTGGCTGAGTGATACCAGTGCGGCTCAGGCACGGCCTGGCCCAGATGTCGCCATGTCGATCACTCCTCTCAGCCCGCCGGGCGACCGGCCACTCGGGGCCTGGGCAGTGACGTATGACAGTAAGCGCCCTCCGTCCCTGGAGAAGCTCGCCTTCATGACCACTCTGGCCGATCTGGCGGGCCAGGCCCTGAGGCGCATCAGGTTGCAGCAGGCCCACGTCGAGCTGTCCACGGCGGTCCAGCAGAGCATGCTCCCCACGCTCCCCGAGCACCTCCCGGGCCTGGAGGTCGCCGTCCGCTATCAACTCAGCCGGGACGGGCTGGATATCGGCGGAGACTGGTACGACGCGTTCTTCTTGCCCGACGGTGCGGTCGCACTCGAGATCGGCGACGCCCAGGGGCACGACGTGGATGCCGCGGTCTTCATGGGACAGGTGCGCTCGTCCATGCGCGCGATCGCCGCCCACGAGCCTGAGCCAGGAACGGTGCTGACACGCACCAACGAGTTGCTCACCACGATGGACGCACCACGCTTCGCCAGCTGCACCATGCTGCATGTCGATCCGCGCGACGGTCAGGTCATCGGCACCAGCGCAGGCCACGTTCCGCTAGTCCACGCACGCGAGGACGGCAGCCACTGCATCCGCACACTTCCCGGAGGGCCTGTCCTGGGAGTCCTGCCCGATATCGACTACCCCGAGGAGACCTTCACTTTGGAGGAAGGCACCGCGCTGGTCATGGTCACCGACGGCCTGGTCGAAGGACCGGGCCTGACGCTGGAAGCCGGACTGGAGCGAGCGGGAACACTGGCCGGCCGCGCCCTCCATGACCGCCTCGACGTCGAGGCCACGGCAGACCTCATCCTCGATGCCGTGCTCGCCGTAGACCACCTCGACGACGTGGCCGTGCTGGTCATCCGGCGCACCTAGGAGGTGCTCGGCTCGGGAAGGATCGCGGCGGTTGGGCGCAGGTGACCTACCGGCGCTACGCCCTGCGCCGGGTGCCGGGGCGAGCGTCCTGCCCTCGCTCTTCGTGAACGGCGTGCAGCCGACTGACGATGGCCGGGTTGTAGCGGCGCGGATGTCGTCGCCGTCTGCCGCTCCAGGGCGTGGCAGTTGCCCTCTGACCACGACAGACGACAAGTCGGAACAGGCTTTTTACCGTGAAAGCTAATTCTGCAGGAAGGATTGCAGCATGGCTGTCACTTCCTGTGGCTTCTCCTCTGTCACGAAGTGTCCTGAATTTTTCAGGACACGTCCCTCGACGTTCTCGGCGTAATCACGCCATTGGTCAACGATCATTCCACCGAAGGAATCCTGCGCGCCGACGGCGAGGATGGCCATCTTCAGTTTGCCCCGGGCCAGGAACTCCTTGTTCTGCTGAACGTTCGCGCGGAGCTGACGGTATACGCTCATCCACGCCGTCGTGCGGCCGGGCTCCTTCAGGAAGTGGGCGTAGTAGTCATAGTCCGACGGCGTGAACGGTGACTTGTTGCCCACCAGGTACGCAGTGATCATTTCCTGGATGAAGACACGCTCGTGACCGGCGATGAGGTGTTCGGCGAGAGGCATCTGGAACATGCCCCAGTGCCACGGCGAGGGCTTGTTCGGGTCAACGTTCAGAACGGGGAAGCTGTAGGCGCTGTCATCCGCAATGGGGGCTTCCATCACGGCCATGCGGCGCACCTCCGACGGCCACTGCGCCGCGTAGGCATAGGCGACCCACACGCCAACATCGTGGCTGACTACCTGGATGCCGTTGTTGAGTCCCAGCTGCTCGAGCAGTTGATGCACGTCCTCAGCCAACTGCGCGGCCTGGTAACCACTCTTCGTGACCTGTGAGTCGCCAGTGCCACGCAGGTCGACGGCGATCACGGTGTGGGTCCTGGAGAGCGGACCCATCTGCTGCCGCCACTCGGCCCACGTCTGAGGGAACCCGTGGATCATTACCACGGGCGAGCCTTCGCCGCCCTGCATGTAGTGCATACGGAAGCCATTCACTTCCGCGTACTTGGACCGAAAACCAGCAGGTGGTTGAGATTGCGGGTAAGTCGACGGCGACGGCTCCACCATTGAACTATGCCCGCGGCTTTCGCCCCATCCTCCGGAGCCCGAGGTGACGGAGATTGCCAGGAGGGTCTTCAATGCCGCGATGAGCCTGTTGGTCTTTCCTATTCCGATGCTCATTGATGCACCTACTTGGAGTCGCTATCTCGTTATTCCACACTAGACGTGTGAGTACGGTGAAGCCACCCATCGGTCCGGCGCAGTACCTTACCGAAGGTCTCACGCCACAGGCCGTTCAATACCCCTCGGAGTCACTGCCCGGCGGATGCGGAGCTTCGCGTCAGTGCGGCCCCCTAGGCGCCGCACTGACCTGTCCGGGACTCTCCACCGGGAGCTGAGTCACGGATGGAACCGCCACCGGCCTTCAGAGACGACATCCATCTTGCCGTCCCTGACACGAACGGCTGTCTCGTCGTCGATGAAGTAGATCGGAAAGTCCGCCCGCGCAACGATGCGATCAGCCCAGGCGTCATCCCGCTCGGGAAAATCCGGCGAGTACAGGTGGGGCTTGAGATACCAGTCGAAGAGGCCGAACGGCGGCTCCACGGTCGTCGCGCCGAGCACGTGGAGGTCCGCAGTGTCCCCGATGACGTCGGCGGAGTGCCCGGTGAGATGACGACTGAAGATCATTGATCCGGCGCTGACCCCCACATAGACCCGGTTCTCCAGCGCCTCCAGGAAGCCGTCGGCCAAGCCGTTGCCGGTGATGCTGCGCGCAAGGTGGTAGTGGTTGCCGCCCTCGACATAGATGACGTCGGCGTGGAGCAGTCGGTCGAGCACCATCTGCCGGGGCAGGCCGTTCAGCTCCAGGACGTCGAACTCCCGCCAGCCGAGGCCGTGCAGCCGGTTCATGTCCTCGACCACCCACCCGTGGTCCCCGGGCTCGGCGACCGACGCCGTGGGAACGAACACGACGTTCGCCGATCCGAACGGCTTTCCCAGCATGTCCCGCAGCGCATCCCGCAGTGTCTCGTTGCGCAGGCCACTTGCCGTCAAGAGAAAGTCCATCGGGCGAGCCAAGCACGACTGGCGGGCGCGCGCAACGGACCTAGGTTCCACCCCCTCGTGGCCGACCGGGGCGGACCGCCCAAGAAGCGCCTGGGCTGGGCACTGAGAGCCGTCGGGGGGACCATCCCCTCAGGACTCGTCGGCGAGGAAGTGCTCGGCCAGGGGGGTGCCGGCGAACTTCTTGTTCATCTCGCGGGAGAAGAGCAGCAGCGTGTTTCGCGGCCGATGGAGCACCGCGAGTTCCTGGGCCTGGCCGGCGGCGTCGCAGGTGACCGTGACGACGACCTTCATGGGCTCGCCGAGGACCGAGGCCTCGTAGATCTCGAGGAAGCCGTTGTCACCGAAGTCTCCGGTGAAGCTGAAGTCCTGGAACTCATACAGTTCACGGGCCTTGACCACGATGGCGCGAACCGCTTCCGCGCCACGCGCGGTGCCGTTCATGGCAGCGCCTTCCAGGGTGACGTCGTCGGCCAGGTTGTCCAGCCACCACGGGTAGTAGCTGAGTCCCTGGCGGTCGGTGTCACTGCTTTCCACGTTCGCCATGTCGTGTCTCCTTCGAAGATCCGGCCGGGGCGGCTTGCGTATCGGTCGGTTGCCGGTGATTCCGACGACAAATACGAGCATATGCTCTTAATTCATCGAGGGCAAACCTGCGATCCGGCCGTGCGGGGCGAGGCCTGTCGGGGACCTCGACACTAAGCGTATATGCTCCTATTGCTGAGGCCCGGCGAACCCGCTGGTCACATATCGCTCGACGTTCCGGCAGAGGCGCCAGCGCACGCTGCCGCCGAGGCGACATGTGCACCGAGCCCTCGGGCGCGACTGACAGGTCTGCACGACATGCGCCTCTCTCAACATGTACTCCCGGTGCAGGGAGGTGCTCACCTGGACACCGGGGCGAAGGAGGCCACGTCGATGGACGTGAGGCATACACCCAGGCCACCTGGGATGCTCGAGGACGAGTGGGAAGCCCTCCGGCCCGCCGTCTTCGGAGCGGCGTACCGCTTGCTCGGTAGCGTGGCCGATGCCGAGGACGTGGCCCAGGACGTATGGCTGCGGGCAGCCACAGCCGACCTACGCGACGTCCGTGATGTGCGGGCCTGGCTGGTCACGGTGGCAGCGCGACGGTCGTATGACATCCTCAAGTCCGCCCGCGCCCGCAGGGAAACCTATGTCGGGCCGTGGTTGCCGGCGCCCCTGCTGACGGGGCCGGACGCCTCTGAGCCGGTGTTGGTCGACGAATCGGTCGGATCCGCGATGCTCCTGGTGATGGAAGAACTGAAGCCGCCCGAGCGTGTGGCCTTCATACTCCATGACGTGTTCGGTCTCGAGTTCAGCCGCATCGCCGACGTGCTCGGCGTCTCCGTGGCGGCCGCCCGACAACTCGCCTCACGAGCACGGCGGAAGGTGGCCGGGGCCAGGCAGCGCACCGTAGCCGCCTCCCGGGCGGAGCGCGAGCGCCTCATCGCCGCCTTCCGCAGCGCCTACGAAGCGGGGGACATGGCCGCCCTGGTGCGTCTGCTGCACCCCGATGCCGTATATGTCACCGACGGTGGCGGCAGGGTCGCCGCGGCGCGCAAGCTCATCCGGGGCGGCGCGCGCATCGCCATGGTCATGATGCGGGCGGGGCGCCTGTTGCGCGCGGACGGTATTGAGGTCATCGAGGTCGGAGGCGAGCCGGCGCTCCTCCTCCGCAGGGATGGGCGAGCCGTCTCCGTGGACACGGTGGAGATCAAGGACGGCCTGATCACCGCCTACCGCAGGGTCCTCAACCCGGACAAGCTTGCGCACGTGTGATCCTCACGCCGGGCGGGGCGCTCCAAGGACACACCGTGCTCTGCTTGACCGGCATTCTCCGCGAGGCCGGCCGGTCCGGACGTGCCCTGGCACCGGGCAGGAGGCGTGCCACCCGCGGCAACGCCTCCTGACGCGGGGTGGCCTCAGACTTCCGAGTGCAGGCCGTCGTTGGGTATGTGGACGCGCTGGACCGGCGTGTGGGTGCTGCGGTCAACCAGCGGTGCGGTGGGGGTGCGGTCGATCTGCAGGCTGAGGAATTCGGGGCGGCTGTAGTGGCCCCGGGCGTCCATCAGGCGCTTGCGCCGGTCGATCATCGTGAGGTCCAGGTCGGCGATCACCTCTCCCTCACCCGAGGTGAGCGGCTCGCCGATGATGCCGCCTTCGGGGTCGACGATGGCGGTGAAGAACCCCTGGGAGAACACCCCGGCCGGGGCACCGGTGTCCGCCGCGAGCTGCGCCCGCTGGTCGGCGTCGAGCCAGGCGGTGGCGTTGACGACGAAAGCGGCTGCCTCCAGCGCGTGCTGACGGATGGCCACCTCCATCTGCGGCGCGAACAGCGGACCCCCGAACGCGCCGGGGAACATGGCGGCGTGGATCTGCTCAACGTCGGCGATCAGGGCGTAGCGGGCGAGGGGCTGGTAGTGCTCCCAGCAGGCGAGCTGGCCGACGCGGCCGACGGCGCTGTCCACGGCACGCAGCCCGGAGCCGTCGCCCTGACCCCAGACCATGCGCTCGTGGTACGTCGGCGTGATCTTGCGGCGGCGCTGGAGCAGCGTGCCGTCGGCATCGAACAGCAGCTGTGTGTTGTACAGGGAGTCGCCATCACGTTCGTTGACGCCGATCGAGACGACCACACCGGCTTCGCGGGCCGCCGCGCCGATCGCATCCGTGTCGGCGGACGGCACGGTCACCGCCTCCTCCATCAGCCGCAGGTGCTCCTTGGCCATGGTGTAAGGCGGCTGCACGAAGGAGAAGTAGGGGTAGTACGGGACAACGGTCTCCGGGAAGACCGCGAACCGGACACCCTTCCGTCCCAGCTCACGGATCTTCTCCACCACCTTCCCGACCGTGCCCGCACGGCTGTAGAGCACGGGGCTGATCTGGACGGCAGCTGCCTTCACAAGGGTCATGACGGGGTTCCTTCTCACGATGCGGGGTCAGCGAACTCTCGGCGGTTGCGATGACCGGAGGCGGGGCTCGGCAGGCACTGGAACCGGCCTCTTCAAGAGGCCTGGAGCCGGGGAAGGCGCTGAGCTGCGCGCTGACCACTCTCTTCAGGCGGCCCCTGCGGGCCACCACCTCACCAATAGGAGCACATGCTCCTATTTGTGGAAGGGCAAGAGAACGACACGTCTGCACCACGTTGCCACGAAAGACCTCGCCTGTGCGCGACGGACCCAAGCACAGCCGCACGAGCGCCCAGCACAGCTCAGTCGCAGTGTTCACTCAGCCCAGGGATCGAAGCCGGTGTCGAGGACGGCATCGAGCAAGGCGCGCATCCGGGCCGCGTTCTCGGCACCGAACTCCTCCTCGAATTCGGCCTGCACCCCTTCCCACCGCGGGAGTGCCGCCTTCATCCGGGCCAGGCCGGCGGGCGTGACGGCGACGATGCGTGCACGGCGGTCGGTTGCCGACGGCTCGACGGTGACGAGTCCCTCGCGAGCGAGGGGCTTGAGGCAGGAGGCCATGGTCGTGCGGTCCATGGCGATCACGTCGGCAAGGGCGGTGATCGTCATCTCTTCGTGAACGCAGAGCTGCTGCAGGATGCTGAACTGCGTCGCCCGAAGGCCGAGCGGGGCCAGCGCCTTGTCGTACGTCGCGCCGAGGTACCGCGACGCCTTCCGCAGCGCCAGGTTGTTGCACAGGTCCGCCTTCGACGTAGCACTTGCCATTGCGTCCTCCACAGGCTTCCCGTGCACTATACGAGCATCTACTCTTAATTGGGAAGGCCCACCAGCCGTGCCGACGTGAGGTCGGACCCCTCCTCCTGAATGACCCAGAACACATCGCATTGCCCTTCCGAAAATTGGAGCATATGCTCCCATTTGTTCCTCGTGCGTGCACGCATGCCGCATGCAGGGACGCAAGGCAGCTCGTACAGGCGCAGCGTCACGCCATCGGGCACTGGCCGCGCCCCGTCGCCTGGCGTCTTGCCCCGCCGGCGCCGTTTGATCACCACCGCAAAAGGAACCGAGTGTGAACCCCTCCCCCATCGAACCGCCCGGCCAGGTTGGTCCCGGCATGCCGTCATCGCACCCGGACCAGCCGCCGCGCCAAGTCTCCCGGCGCGCTTTCGTCGGTGGCGCGGCAGCCGTGACTGCCGGTCTCGCGCTCACCGGTGTCTCCGCTCTGCCCGCCACGGCCGCTCCGCGGCAGAACCCGAAGGGCTTCGGATCCGTGTCCGGTGTTCCCGGGCTCCCCGAAGGGTTCCTTCGGACGTTCACCAGCCGGATCATCCAGGCCGGTGGCATACGTCAGCACGCCGTCGTCGGCGGCGACGGGCCGCCCCTGCTCCTGATACACGGCTGGCCGCAGAACTGGTACGCCTGGCGCATGGTCATGCCGGTGCTGGCGCGGAACTTCACCGTCATCGCCGTGGACCAGCGCGGGATCGGGCTGACCGACAAGCCCCGCGACGGCTACGACACCGCCACCCTCGCGAACGACCTGGCCGCGCTGATGGACACCCTCGGCCACGAACGCTTCGCGGTCGTCGGCCATGACACCGGCATGCCGATCGGCTACGCGCTCGCAGCGGACCACCCTCACCGCGTCGACCGCCTCGCCGTCGCGGAAGCCATCATTCCCGGTGTGACGCCCTCGCCGCCTCTGCTCGGCCCCGCCCAGGCCAACAACATGCTCTGGCACTTCCCCTTCAACCGGCTCGACGACGTCAACGAGCTCCTGGTCGCAGGCCGGGAGGACGTCTACTTCGGGTGGCAGCTCGACACCAAGGCCGCGCGAAAGCTGCCCGACTACGCCGTCCGGTACTACATCGAGTCCCTCACCTCGCACCGCCACGCGCTGGGCGGCAGCTTCGGCTGGTACCGCGACCTCGACACCACTTTCGCGCAGAACGCCGACCGCGTGAAGCGACGCCTGACCATCCCCGTCCTCGCCATCGGTGGAGCGCAAAGCGTCGGAGAGGGAGTGACGACCACCATGAAGCTCGCGGCCGACGACGTGCAGCCCCTGGTCATCCCGGGCAGCGGCCACTGGGTTGCCGAGGAGGCCCCACAGGAACTGCTGGCGGCACTCACCGCGTTCCTGGCCCCTTACCGCGCCACCGCCGCGGCAAGGAACCGCGGGTAGGCGCCACAAGGGCGACCTGGACCGTCTGTCGTAGCGAGCGCGGCAAAGCCGCCCTGCCTCCAAGCCCGCACCCACCGGTCCAGCGTCCACCGGGTCACGGTTCACCTGCCGCCCGAACGGATCGGTGTGCTCGGCCTCGGCGATCTGCCGACACAGCCTGCCGCGCTGTCCGGCCGAGAGCTGCGGATCGACCAACTCCTGGATCAGCGAATACCGGAACAGGGCCACCTGCCGCGTCTTCTCCGCCCGGCGGCGGTCCTCCTCGACGGACACCATGCGGCCTCCACGCTCCCCTCTGGGTCACGACCACCCGGTGACAGGTAGTCACGACACAGCGTCGGCGCCGACACGGTGCGTGCCCAGAGGCGACTGGTGTTGATCGACTCCCACGGACCGGCCCGGACCAGGCCCCGCCCGCGGCCCCCCGGGGCGGCCGGGGCGGCCGGACTCAGACCGGCGTGGAGAAGCGGCGGCAGACGTGGACCCGGGCGAACTCGCCCCGCAGTCCCTCTTCGTCGGCGAGCGTGGCGTGCAGGAACAGTGCGATGGGCCGCAGGCCTGCTCGGGCAGCCTCGATAGCGTGGCCGGGTTCACCGGACGAGGCGTAGTGGTCGGCGTAGACGTGCAGGTAGTGGTCGCTCTCGGCGAAGCCCATCGCCCGATACCAGGCCAGGGTGTCCGCGTCGTCGCGCGTCCAGGCATCCAGCATGGAAGCCCCGGCGGCCCGGGCCCGCGAGCGGGTCTTCTCCAGCAGTCGGCGGCCGATGCCGCGGTGCTGGTGGTCGGGGTGGACTGCGACGGTGTCGATGGTGGCCAGGTCGCCCTCGACGCTGGTGTCCATGATCCCGACGAGGCGGTCGTCCTCATCGACCGCGACCAGGTCCAGGCCCGGGGCCGACGTGCCGGGCCTGGCCTGCAGAACGTCGTCGAAGTAGGCAGTGGTCAAGAAGGCCAGCACCCGGCAGTGCAGCCAAGCGGTCTCATCGGCGGGCGTGTACTCGCGGACGGTGTAGTTCACAGTCGTGATCCTCTGCAGGCGTGGTGGTGTGCGGACGGTGGCTGCAGAGGCGAGAGATCACGCCGCAGATCCTGGCCGACCCCGCTGACGGTCGGCAAACGAGTTTCCCGCTCCCTCGGACCCGGTGCCGGCTACCTGGGGTCGGCCGCTGGTGCCAGCAGGGCGCCGCGGCTGAACCGGCATGCGAAACGCCAGGTCAACAGTCCCTCCTGGCTCCATCAGCGCCGGGCCGCCTCCGCCGCCACAGCAACCGCCACCACCGCGTCCGCCATCGGTGACCCGGCAGGTGGCGGCCATCTCCAGCCCCGCGCCGACCACCTCTGCCGCATCCGCCCTGCGCGGCAGCACCGCCTCCGGCAGCAGCACATGGGTCGTCGCGCAGGCAGGGCACCGCGTACGGCGGGGCCTCAACATCAGCCCCGCACCGAACCGGCCCCGGATCCTACGAGGCCACGCATGCCACCAGCCCGCCAACGGCCGGGCGCACCTCGGACAGGCCAACTGGTCCTGACGCAGCACGTGTTCCACCCGAACCGGGTCCATGTCCACGATGAGCACCCGGCAGCTCCCGCCCCGCCCGCCGTGTGCACCATGTCGTCGCCCACGAACCGCAAGAAGCCTGCCCCGACCTCCACCGAGTCAAGTGCACTGTGAATGTCGCGGACCCGCCCCTACGTCGTCATCCAACGTGTCGTCCAACGAACAGCGGGCACCCACCCAAGGGATCGCGTCGCCTCCCTTGGCCGGCACACCGGCCCCAGGGATGTTCCGCCTCCTGCCAAGACGCCCTTGGCCGATGGCACGCAAGCGCTCCTTCGTCACCAAGTCCCTCCGCACCCGTCACATTGGCGGTGGCTGTCTCGTCCACCTGAGGAACTGGCAGTGGAGCGGGCCTGCGGATCGCGCCGCCCGGCCAACTCCTGACCGTATTCGCTCAAGGGCAACGAAGTTGCCTGGCTGCGCACTGAGCCACCCGTAACGATCACAGGAAGGGGCGGAATCATCGTGATCACAACTACCGGGCACGACAGGGGATCTGCCGGACTGGCTGCGGTAGTCACTGCCGCGGCACAGGAGATAACTCCATGACGGCAGTGCCGGAATGCGCGATATACGCGATAATCGCGGTGTTGTACATCTATGCTCTGGTTGACTGCATCAGGACCCCCGAAGCCCGCATTCGAATGCTGCCCAAGGCGGGCTGGCTCGTCATCATGGTCCTGACCCCGCTCCTGGGCGCCATAGCCTGGCGAAACCTGGGCAAGCGGTCCCTTCCTGTCGAGGGCCGGCCGTCCGCGGACTGAGCTCGGTTACTCGCGGCTCCCTGTCGGGTCGCAGCACCGATCACACCCTTTGCTCATGACTGCGACCAGCACGGTCGCTTCGCGGCGGACGGCGGGCTGTCGCGCCTTCGCGCGGCTCACGGCCGTATCCGCGGAGGGGTGACGAAGGCGCCGGGCAGCGCTCCGAGCCATCGGTAACACCCTCGCGCGCCTGCGTAGGCGCCATGCACGATACGACCTCGCAACCACAAAGACCCGAAAGGCCGCCAATGAAACTCCGCAAGGTAATTGCCAGGACCGGTTGGGGCGTTGCAGGTACGGCCCCTGTCCCGAGCGGCTGCGGAGCCGGATGACTACTCGCGGTCACGCCCTGGATGGTCGACGATACGTACGCCTTGATCGCGGAGACTCCGGGCACGGCGTTGCCCTACACGATCCAGAAGTGATCACTCCGCGCATCCTCCGGCGGAACACGGGCCGTTGGCGGATCGAAACCACTCCCCTCCGCCGAAGAGCCTGACGGTCCACCTTGCGTCACAGGCCCGCACGGACGGCTGTGACGCCTTCCATGTCAATCCCCGCCAGACTTCGAGGAACCAATGACCTTTTCCTTGGCCGATCTCGACTCACACGACCCGCACTGGAACAAGCGCGGCGCGTTCCACGTGCCGTCAGGCAAGGGCCCGACGGTGTGGGCCGCGGGTGACGTCTACACGATCAAGGCCACGGGTGCGCAGACGAACGGCGGGATGGGCTTCATCGAGGCCACGGTTCCGGCCGGCGGCGGACCCGTTCCTCATGCGCACCCCGAGCAGGAAGAGACGTTCTACATCCTCGACGGGGAGTTGGAGTTCCTCGACGGGGACCATCTCTTCACCGCGGTCGCGGGCGACTTCATTCACATCCCCCGGGGGGTCCGTCACCGCTTCAAGAACAAGGCCAGCCACGCCGCAAGGATGATTTTCATCTTCACGCCTCCGGGTCTGGAACAGATTTTCGTCGATCACGCCCTCCCCGCCAGGCCCGGTGAGGCGCCACCGTCGGTCATCGACGACGACCAGCTCGCCCGGTTCGACATCATGGCCGGGCTGGCGAAGTCGATCATCCTTCCAGAACCCTCCTGAACTCCACACCACCCAACGGCCCGGCCGCGTTGCGGCAAACGAGGGCGCCAGGTGGCCGTCATGCACGGGGGCATCCGCCGACAAGGCCGCCGCTCACCTGGTCATGGCCCGACTTCCGCCAAGTGACCACATCGCACACAGGAGTACCAAGCATGCTCGAAGGATTCGAAGACGGCTACGCCGAGGTGAACGGCACCCGGCTGCACTACACCACTGGAGGCGAGGGCGAGCCGCTCGTCCTCATGGACGGATGGCCGCGCACCGTGCACGCTCTGCGCGAACTCCTCCCCCCACTGGCGCGGCGCTTCCGCGTCATCGCCGTGGACTACCGCGGGCAAGGCGCCTCGGACAAGCCCGCCGGCGGCTACGACAAGAAGAACATGGCGCAGGACGTCTACGAACTGATCCGCGGCCTGGGCCACGAGCAGGTCCACATCGCCGGCGGGGACATCGGGGCGATGGTCGCCTACAGCTTCGCCGCGAACCACCCCCGGGCCACGAAGAAGCTCGCCATCTGGGAGGGCGGACCCTTCTCCCAGATATTCCTCGACGTCATCAGCCCCTTCCCCACCCCGGAACAGCCGAACGCCTGGTGGTATCCGCTGAGCCAGGTCGACGGCCTGCCCGTCAAGCTGCTGGCGGGACGGTTCCGGCACATCATCGACTGGTCGACCGAGCACCTGGCGCTCCACCCGGAGCGGATCAGCGAGGAGAGCCGTGCCCTGTACGCCGCGGCTTACGACGCGCCCGAAGCGGTGGCCGCGGCCTTCGGCGTGTACCGGACGTTCCACCAGGACCTGGCCGACAACAACTCCTACCCGCCGCTGACGATGCCTGTCCTGGGACTGGGTGGCCAGTACGTCGCCGTGGTGCAGGCGATGATGGAGGGCAAGGCCACCGACATCCGCTACGCCACCATCGCCGACAGCGGCCATTACATCGCGGAAGAGCAGCCTGCAGCGCTCGCCGCCGAGCTGGAGAAGTTCTTCGGCTGACGCCTTCGCACTCTCGCGGCGCGTTGTCACACCCGTGCGGGCAACGTCGTCTTCTTGACGGCGCTCAGACCTTACGACGGTATCGGGGACGGCGGCACCAGCCTCACGGCGGCAGTCCTCGCCGCCCGTGAGTCCCGGGCGGCGAAGCATCGCCCGATCAAGGAGCGGCCCCCGCACTGCCGAATGGGCGCCGCCTCCGGTCGCCGTTCGACTGTCGGCGGGGCACCCGTGCGAACTCCCTCGTCGACCTGGCAAGAGTCGAATTTCGCATGTGCCGAGGCCCCGAGCGACCCACGCCTTCCGATCGGAGAAATACTGTTGAATTCCTTTGCCCTGCATGCCGGTTCGATGTTCGACGGATACACCCTGTCGGGTCCGGCCACTGTGCATGTTTCGGGGGACCGTATCGTGCGCGTCGACCGAACCGGCGCGGTGCCCGCCGACGGCAGCGACGTCATCGACTTCGGCGCCTCAGCCTGTCTGCTGCCCGGCCTGATCGACACTCACGTCCATCTTGCCTTCGACGCCGGACCGGACCCTGTGACATCCCTGGTCTCCGCCTCCGACAGTGACCTGCTCGCACACATGCGGGCCGCCGCCCAGTCCGCCCTACTGGCTGGCATCACCACGATGCGCGACCTCGGCGACCGCGGCTACCTCTCGCTGACTCTCGCGGAGGAGATGACCAAGCACACGGAGCAGGGTCCGGAGATCCTGGCCGCCGGCCCTCCGCTGACCACGCCCGGCGGCCACTGTCACTTCCTCGGCGGCGAGGTCGAGGGCGCCGAAGCGCTCCGTGCCGCCGTCCGCGAGCGTCACACCCGCGGCTGTACCGTCATCAAGATCATGGCCAGCGGCGGCCACATGACACCCGGTTC
The DNA here is from genome assembly GCF_042733315.1 of Streptomyces sp. NPDC059718. Lineage (NCBI taxonomy): Bacteria > Bacillati > Actinomycetota > Actinomycetes > Kitasatosporales > Streptomycetaceae > Streptomyces > Streptomyces sp. NPDC059718. Next base: position 213,180 of record NZ_JBHWGA010000008.1, on the reverse strand, counting down.
GGTGCCGCCGCACGCATCCCAGTACAGCCTGGACGACCTGCGTGCCGTCGTGGACGAAGCACACCGCCTCGGGCTGCCGGTGGCCGCCCACGCCCACGGCATCCAGGCCATCAGGGACGCCGTTGAAGCAGGCGTCGACAGCCTGGAACACGTCTCCTTCCTGAGCGCCGACGGCGTCGCCACCGACCCCGATCTCATCGACACCATCGCGAGGAAGGGAACCTTCGTCAGCCTGACGCTGGGCCTGGCCCCCGGACAAGCCGTGCAGCCGCCGAAGGCCATGACCGCACATGCCATGACCGCACATGTCAACAGCGTCTTGGACACGTACCGCAACCTGCACAAGCACGGCGCGCAGGTCGTCATCGGATCGGACGCCGGCATCGGGCCCTGGAAGCCCCACAACGTCCTCCCCCACGGCGTGGCCGACCTCGCCCGGCTGGGCGTCGCGCCGCTGGACGCGCTCAGGTCCATGACCAGCTTGGCGGCCCGCCTGTGCCACGTCGAGGGCCGCAAGGGCCGCATCTCCGTCGGTGCCGACGCGGACCTTCTCGTCGTGGGCGGCGACCTTGCGCATGATCCCGCAGCCGTCCTCGACGTACAGGCAGTCTTCCGCGCCGGTACCCGCGTGCGGTGAGCTGACGGTCTTCCGCCGGAGCGATCTCTCCAACATCCGGCCGACGCCGCTCGCCGAACGGACAGCAAGCACCGTTCGCCTGCGAGCGGCAACCGGCCACCACCGCCCACCAGCCAAGACGGCGGCGCGGCACCTTGGCCGGCACGAGTTCCTGCGCGGAGGCTTCTTCCGCCAGTTGCCCAGCTCGGCCCCCACGGTGTGGGAGCCGGTGATGCCTGGCGACGAAGGCCGGCTGTCCGGCTGCACACCGACGTCTCGCTGGTCACCCAGATCGCCGGGACGATCGTGCCCGCCGACCTCCGCGGCCGGATCTTGGGCCAGCCGACCAGTTCCAGCACCGCGCCAGGACTGGTGGTGCGCATGCTGGAAGACCTCCAGGTTGAAGACGGCATGCGGGTCCTGGAGATCGGCACCGGCACCGGCTACTCCACCGCGCTGCTGTGTCGCCGCCTGGGAGACGACCTGGTCACCTCCGTCGAAATCGACCCAGCGGTGGCGGCCGCGGCCGCAACCACGCTGGCCACCTTCGGCCACGCCCCCGACCTGGTCACCGGCGACGGGCTGGCCGGGCACAAGGACGGCGCCCCGTACGACCGGGTCATTGCCGCCTGCGGCGTGCTCACCATCCCCGTGGAATGGACGCCCAGACCCGCCCCTGCGGCCAGATCCTGGCCACCCTGTCCGGGTGGATGCACGCCTCGGAACTGGCCCGCCTCACCGTCCACGACGACGGCACCGCGACCGGACGGCTCCTGGACGGGCAGGTCTCCTTCATGCTCGCCCGCCCCCACCAGCCCCCGTCCCTCGGGATGCTCCCCGACCTCGACGCCAGCATCGATCGCGACACCACCATCGACGCCAGCAACCTGGACGACTGGACGGCCCGGTTCGTCGCCCAGACCGCCGCACCCGCTGCGCAACGCCTCCACCTCGGCAGCCGCGGCCAGCCGCTCATGGACACCGACGCGGGGAGCTGGGCCCTGCTCCAGCCCGGCCCGCACGGCTGGCGGGTCCGCCAAGGCGGCTCCGAACGCATCTGGGACCCCATCGAAGACCACCTCCTACGGTCGCGTCACGACGGATCCCCCGCCCTGAACCAGTTCCGCATCACCATCACACGCGACGGGGGCCATTCCTTCTCCTGGTCCCACACCAGGTGACACGGGCCAAGCCCAGCCGCCCGCCAAGAAGGAGCACCAGGAGAGCCCGACCGCTGCCGCTCGACGCTCATGCGCGCCGAAAGCCACAGCCGCACCGGAGTTGAGGTGCCCCTAGGGCGAGGCGGCGCCGCGGAGTCCCGGTACTGCGTCACACGGGGTTTCGTCGCGGTCTCCGTACGGGACCGCACTTCCCCCGACGGGCGAAGGTGGCCCAGCAGGGTGCGTGACCACGGGGGGACGCTTTCGTCCACTGGATCCTGCGCTTCAGCCGCCACAGAGGGCTCCTACCTGTACAGAAGCTGGACGCCTCGCGGGAACGAGAGGACCATCCGGTCCGAAAAAGTCGCCGATCTGCGGTACGTTTGGAGAAGGCGGTTCCCTGCGGACAGCCAAGCAGCGACACCTCACAAGGATCTCCAGGGCGGTAGCCACCATGCATGCAGGCGTCGAGTTCTCAGTGCTCGGCCCAGTCCCGCTGCACAAAGAGGAGGTCGAGGCCAGAACCGGTCAGCCGAGGCACTGCGACGTCCCCGCCGACAGCTCGGCCGGTACGCCCGGCTGATTGCCGGGACCCCCGTCGAGGCTGCGCACACAGCCGGTGGACCCCTCACCGTCCAAAAACGATCACTCGGGAAAGGTTCGACATGCCGGGCTCCGACCTCTACGAGAAATTCATGGCGCTGCACACCCGCGACGGCGGTCTCGTCATGCCGAACGCATGGGACGGCCTATCGGCGCTGATGCTGGCCGATGCCGGCTTCGAGGCGATCGCGACGTCATCGGCGGCACTCGCCACCACACTCGGCCGCTCCGACGGGCGTCACGAAGTCACCTGTGGTGAGCACCTTGAGCATGCGCGGCTGCTCGGCCGTCTCACCGGGCTGCCCGTTAACGGGGACTTCGAGGACGGCTACGGCGACACGCCCGAAGACGTCGCTGCGACCGTGGAAGCCGCCGTCGAGTCCGGCCTGGCCGGTATCGGGATCGAAGACACCTCGGGCAATCCCGATCAACCGATCCGCGACTTCGACGAGGCGGTCAACCGCATACGGAGCGCCGTCGAGGCTGCCAAGGGGCGCATCGTCGTCACCGGCCGCACCGACAACTTCATCCAGGGACGGCCCGATCTCGACGACACCATCCGGCGTCTGACGGCCTTCGCGGAGGCCGGCGCGGATGTGCTCTACGCCCCCTACCCACCCGACCTCGACGCACTCGTCGCGATCGTCACCGCCGTCGCACCGAAACCGGTGAACGTCCTCATCTCGCCGGCGGACAAGGTGCTGACCGTCGCTGAACTGCAGAAGGCCGGGGTCAAGCGCATCAGCGTGGGTCCAGCGCTCTACACCCACGCAATGGAGGCAGTCGACCAGGCCATCAAGGCTCTCGTCGCGGGTGACCTCACCACCGCGACGACAGGAACCAGCTTCGAGCGCATCAGCGAACTACTTGCCCGCGGAACGAAATAGCCCAGACCCTTCGAATCGCCGCTCCTCACCCACCCACCGCAAGAAGAAGGCATATTCACGTGAATCTCGATAAGCTCATGAACAAGCATCTCACCAGGTATTTCGATCCCAGCAAGACCATTCCAGGGGAAACCCTTCAGCAGCTGCTGCGATTCCTGCGTTCCGCGCCGTCATCGGTGAACGTACAGCCCAACCACTTCTACGTCCTCGCCACGCCCGAAGGCAAGGAGCGGCTCGCCGACAACCTGGGCGAACGATTCCGGGACAACGCCGAGAAGATCCTCAACGCGTCGCACACCATCATCCTCACCACCCGGGCAGATCTGCCCGACACCCACCTCGAGGCGGTGTTCGCAAAGGAGAGGGCCGATGGCCGGTTCCCTGATCCGTCCAAGCAGGAGCTGTGGGAATCCATGACCCGGGACTTCCTCAACCTTCGCAACTACGGCTACAAGGACCTCAACCATTGGATGGAGAAGCAGACCTACATGGCGGTGGGCCTGACCATGATGGCGGCCGCCGAGCTCGGCGTCGAAGCCACGCCGCTGGAGGGATTCGACCCGACCAGCGTCGACAAGGCCTTCAAGATCCGCGAGAACGGACACACCACGACAGTGCTGCTGGCCCTCGGCTACCCCGACCCGGAGAGGGTGTACACCACCCCGATCTCGCGCTTCGACCCGGACCAGCTGTTCACCTTCGTCTAAAAACCCATCCGGAAACCAAAACTCACCACGCCTACCAGGAAGAGCCATTTCAATGAAAGCCATTGTGGTCACCGACCAGGCCGCGGGAACGGCCGGAATGACGCTGACGGAACGGCCTGAGCCGCTCCCGGCGATCAACGACGTCATCGTTCGGATCCACGCATCGGGCTTCGTCCCCACAGAGATGGAGTGGCCGTCCACCTGGGCCGATCGCGCCGGCCGTGACAAGACCCCGTCGATCCCCGGTCACGAGCTGGCCGGAGTGGTCACCGCTCTCGGCTACGGCACGACGGGTCTCTCGGTCGGGCAGCGGGTGTTCGGCCTCGCCGACTGGCACCGCGACGGCACCCTCGCGGAGTACGTGGCGATCGAAGCACGCAACCTCGCACCGCTGCCAGGCGACGTCGACTTCACGGTAGGCGCGTCCCTGCCGATCTCAGGTCTCACCACGTGGCAGGGCCTGTTCCAGCACGGCCGCCTCCAGGCCGGCCAGACTGTCCTCGCTCATGGCGCAGCCGGGGCAGTCGGGACGATGGTGACCCAGCTCGCACGTGAAGCCGGCGCTTACGTCATCGGCACCGGACGCGCCGCCGACCGTGAGAAGGCGCTCGACTTCGGCGCGCACGAGTTCGTCGACCTCGAGAACGACACGCTGAAAGACGTCGGCGGCGTCGACCTGGTCTTCGATGTCATCGGTGGCGACGTTCAAAAGCAGTCCGCCGCCCTGATCAAGGCCGGAGGAACACTGGTGTCCATCGTCGGCCCGGTCGAAGCACGGCCCGCTGACGGCCTGGCCGTGGACTTCGTCGTCGAAGCCGATCGCGCCGAACTCGGTGAGATCGTGCAGCGGGTGCGGGACGGACGACTGCGCACCAACATCGGCGACATCGCGAGCCTCGACGATGCCATCGGCGCCCTCAACCCGACCACCCGACGCCTCGGGAAGACGGTCATCCGCGTCCTCCCGTAAGTGGTGGACGGCCACCGCCCGAGCGGCAGGTCACGGTCCTGATCTACGCCACGGCCATCAGGCACCGACCGGTGCAAGGACCCGAACCGACACACGCCGGCACTCGAACCAGAGGAGTTGATCACCTTGGACGGACAAGAAGTGCAGAAGATCGCGCGTGACTACACCGCGGAACTGCCCGGCACCGACCAGGAGCATCGTTTCGGCCCCGACTGGGAGCTCCACAAGGTGGGCGGCAAGCTCTTCATGCTCATGACCGATATGCCTGGACGCCCCGTCCTGATCCTGAAAGCCGATCCTGACGACGCCACAGCCCTGCGTGAGCAGTACGCGGGCATCACCCCCGGCTACCACATGGACAAGAGGCACTGGATCACAGTGGAAGGCGGAGACACCATCGACGACAAGTTGGTGAAGGAACTCGTGACCGACTCCTACCGTCTCGTGGTCGGCGGGCTTCCCAAGTCCAAGCAACCCGTGGATCCACACACCTACGACCGCCACGCCTGACCCTCTGAATGCCCATCCTGCGACGCAGCGTCGCAGAAGTCATCTGGAGCCCCCATGCGCGTTTTCGTCACTGGCGCCAGCGGCAGCATCGGCTCCGCTGTCGTTCCCGAACTCATCGCCACCGGTCACGAGGTCATCGGCCTCGTCCGCTCCGATGCCGCGGCTACGGCCGTCGCCGCCGCCGGCGGGACGCCGCTCCGCGGCGACCTCACCGACCTTGACAGCCTCCGTACCGGCGCCGCGCAGGCCGACGGTGTCATCAACCTGGCCTTCAGCAACGACTGGAGCAACTTGGAACAGGGCATCGCCGAGGAAGCGCGCGCCGTGCAGACCCTCGCCGCCGCACTCGAAGGCAGTGGCAAGCCGTTCGTGCATGCCGGCCTCACGCCGATGGTGCCGGGCCACACCTCCACCGAGGAGGACCGCGACACCACCAACGGTCCGGTCGGTGGCCGCGGCCGCACTTCCGACGTGGTGCTGACCCTGGCCGCCCAGGGCGTCCGATCCTCCGTCGTGCGGCTGCCGCGCTCCGTGCACCAACGCGGGTCGGCATACGGCTTCTGCTCGGTGCTCATCGCCGCCGCGCAGAAGACGGGCGTGTCAGCGTACGTCGGCGACGGCACACAGCGATGGCCGGCGGTCAACCTGCTTGACGCCGCGAGGCTGTTCCGCATCGCACTCGAGGACGCTGCGCCGGGCACGGTCCTGCACGCGGTAGCCGACGAGGGCGACACCATGAGGTCGCTGGCCGAGGTTATCGGCGGTGTTCTCGCGGTGCCGGTCGAGTCGGCGCCGCCTGAGCGCTTCGGCCTCATCGGTCGCGTGTTCGCCCTAGACATGCCATCGTCGAGTGCACTGACCCGGGAACGGTTCGGATGGGAGCCCACCCACCCACGCCTGATCGACGACCTCGCTGCCGGCGACTATCCCGCCCTGGGCTGAAGTCCTCGGGATGCCGCCGGGACCGGACAGGGTGAGTGACCACTGACCTTCCGCACACACCGGGTCTCCCTTGCCTCCGTCCGAGTGCTCGGCCAGGGCGCTGGCTGCACCAACGCGTCCGGCGGATCTGGCATGTGAGGCCGGCCACGGAAGGGGAGTGGACGCTGCCGGGAATTGCTGATCCTCGCACCCCATACGGCGGTCGGCCCGATGGGGCTCGGGATCGACCGGGCTAGGCTGCGGGCATGGTTTGGACGGGGCCGACGTATCGACTGGTGGATGGGGAGCGGATCCACGGGGCGTGGTGCCACGTGTGGACCAAGTCGTACGCGGGCTACTACCCGGCTGATCTCTTCGTCTACGCCGACGGCGCGATCCGCTGCGTGGGTGAGATGGATCTGCAGGGACTCCGGGAGCGGCTGACGTCCGGATTGATCGCTCTCACCGACCCTGAACGCCTGGCCCCAGCGCCGACCCGGGAGGGTCCCCGGTGGTCCGCCCGCTATCCGGAACCGCTGACGGACGAAGGCTTCGTGGGCGAGGTGCAGGACGAGATCGAGTCGTTGAACGGGCGGCCGACCAGTTCCGACCGGTGCTGGGGGGCGATCAGGCACTATATGGAGGAGCCCACCGAGGGCAATCGCCAGGATGTCCGGGCGGCGTATCTGACCATTCCGGCGCATCGGCGGGTCTATGTGCTGGGCGACATGGACCTGCAAGACGTCCCTTTGCGGAAGCTGATCACCGATCTCGGCGAGCCCGTGGGTGGCGACGGCCCGATTGCCACGGCGGAGATGCACCGCGAGGTTCTGGAGTACTTCCGTGCCGGCGACCGGGGCGTGGAACGAAGCCGTGAACTGTACCGAATGCTGCATGCCGATGATCCGCAAGGGGCGGGGGTTCCCGCGATCACGTCGAATGAACGGGTCAACCCACCCAACGAGCCGCCGGAGCGAGTGGACTTGTTCGCCTTGCGTAACGAGTTCCCGGCGCCGTTCTTGTACCGGGGCCAGCGGTATCCAACAGTGCTGCACGGTTACTGGGCCTTGGCGGCGGCCGACCGCTCCGACCACGATCACATCCGTGATGCAGCCACGGTTCACGAGGCCCGTGAGGCCGGAGGTCGCGTCCCGCTGCGGCCCGAGTGGCTTCTCGTCCGCACCGCTGTCATGGCCGCGCTGTTGCGTGCAAAGTTCACCCAGCACCCGGAGCTCGCCCAGGTGCTGCTGTCCACGGGCGACGCCAGAATCAGCTACACCGGGATCTCCGAGTCGCCGCACGGGACCGACCGCGGACCGCGGGAAGGCCGGAACTGGGTGGGTCGCCTGCTCGAACTCACCCGAGCTGAACTCCTGGCAGATCGGGTCGTCAACGAGGGAGGGTAGCCAACCCGGGCAACCGTGCCGGCATCCGGGTCGGCGAGCGCGACCTGGTACGTACGCGAAGCGATGCCAAGTCGACTTAGGGCACTGGCTTCTTCGTCCCGAAGCCGCGCTGAGCCGGGCGCCATCACGCAAGGAATCAGTAGACACTCACCGTTGTTGCCCGTTGATTCCCGGTCGATCGGACATACGGTGGATACGACGGAGTCGCCAGGCGTGGATCTCGCCGTAGAGCACGGATGCCGCAAATATGGCGAGCATGGTCTCCATGCTGGCTGACCACGGTTCAGGCACCCACCAGTGACCTATGACCGCCCACCCAGCAAGGATCGGCACGGCGAGGAGGTAGCCGCGCAGCCGCACACGCAGCCGTCGCACATCATGCCGTGGTTCAACTGCCATGATGGCCCTGTGTCATCGCTGGATGATGCCTGATCACAAGCGTATGCTGCTCACCTTTGCCGGGTAGGTCAATGCTCCAGCAGGGACTCGGTGCTGGATCACGTATCGGCGAGTTCTTCTGGAAGTGGTGAGCGAGCGCCCCACCTGCGCGCTTCCATCCCCCTGACTCCGTTGACCTGCGTAGACGCGCTCGTTGGCTGTCATCGCTGGTCAACGTCCGGTCGCCTTGGACGGCCCAGGAACGGCCCGACCATGCCTCCTACAGGGCGATCACCAAGGGACGGGCGTCGGGTCGCCCGTAGGTCAGGATGCGCGCAAGAACTTCGAGCATGCGAGCCACATCCGGAGCCGGCGCTCGTAGGACGGCTTCGACTGTCGGGTCCTCCAGCCCCAGCGCATCCACGGACTCGGGGTCCAGGGTGATCCGCAAGACATCGGCGTCCAGTTCGACCCGGCGCACACACCCGTACGCCGTGTTCTGGTCGGGCGTGACAACACAGTGCGAGTCAAAGCCGAGACGCACGTCCTGTTCGTCGGGCTCGTCAAAGCGACACATGAATGACAGCGAGAAGTCCTCCTCGTCGTCGGACTCGGCAATCCCAGCGCTCACGGTGCCGTCCGGCTCGGGATCGTCGAACCCGAACGCGACGTGTGCTTCAAATCTGAAAGTCATGGGGCGTGTTCTACCAGCGGCCGCTGACACCGAGGGGAACTCCCGCGTGTGGTCGGTGGAACGGATTTGGGCTGGAGTCTCAACGGCTGAGGCGACCCGGCCCGGCGCCGTACCCCTCGATGCGAACTATGGGCAGGGCAATGCCCGTCCCCACTCTCGCGGTGATCTGTAAATCGGGTCAGGTCGCTCGTCGATGGCCATCACAGCCCGCTCGTAGAGGATGCCGAGTGCGCTGGCGCTGGTCACTCGAGTCGTTCGATGGCGACGGGTTGCCCCAGGTGACCGCCGTCTGGATGATCTCCGGTGTGATGAACCTCCTCGCCCCCGTGCATAAGGCCCGCCTCGAGCGATGGGTCCGCACCCGCTTCGACCCCACCGAGTACGGGATGGTGCCCGCCGCGATGCTCGACGCCCGGCGGGCCGGGCCGCCCCTGCCCACTCACCGGATCGACGAGATGCAGGCGGTCGCGGACGCCGCGTGGGGAGGCGACTGGCGCACGCCGGCCTCCTACGTGAACCGCACGGGTGAGGAATGGGAGGAGCGCTGGCACCGGCTGGAACTGCTACAGGAGATCGCTGGTCAGGACGACGCCTGGCTGGACGAGTGGCGCCGCAACGACCCGGACAACGGGGACGCCGCCACACTCCACGCACAACTGCTCGTGCACCGGGCTTGGGAGGCCCGGGGACCCGGCTACGCGAACCAGGTCCCCTCCGAGCGCATGCGGCGCTTCAAGCAGATGCTGCCCGCCGCCATGGAAGCCGCGCGACACGCTTCCGAGCTCGCGCCCCGCGACCCCGGCCCGTGGGTCGTCATGATCACCGCCGCACGCGCCCTGAAGTACCGCGGCATGCAGTTCAACCCGCTGTGGGAGGGACTCGCCGAGCGCGCCCCGCACCACTACGCGGGGCACTGGCAGGCACTGCAGTACTGGAGCGCCAAGTGGTGCGGCACCGACAAGCAGATGATGGACTTCGCCGAACGCGCCGTGCACAACGCCCCGGAGGGCAGCCCCCTCTCGGGCATCTACCTGCACGCCCTGTCCGAACTCACCGAACGGCACCGCGCCATGGCGCCCGTGACCACGGCCAGGGTCAAGGGCGTCCTGGCGGAGGTCACCCGATCTATCGGTCAGGTTCCCGAGGACGCCCGGGAGCTGCCGCGCCTGCGGCACCTGCTCGCGCACTACCTGGGCGAGAACGGCGACCACGACGCCGCACTCGAGCAGTTCCGGCTCATCGGCCCCTGGTGCGGCGCGGAACCCTGGACCGACAAGGCCGACCCGGTCGCCGCCTTCCAGCTCGCCCGCGGCATCGCGGCCGCCAAGGCCGCGAACGGCAAGCTGCCAGCCGACGGGGACGGTGCCACCCGGTGGGGCCGCACCGGTGGGTGACGGACGGTCAGGCCGGCTCTGGATGCTCCGGCAGCGTTGGGCGGCCCACCTTGCCAGGATCCGTGCGGGCGGCCTGGGCCTCACGCGCCAGAGCTGCTGCTCGAGGCGGTGCGCCGCCTGTGACGCGCCTCACTGCGGGCGGTGAGGGCGATGAAGGCTTCCGGTCGGCGCCGGGAATCTGGGGGCGCAGAGGCGGCGCCGTTTTCACAAGATCACATGATTCACCAGGGAAATCGCCGCCCCGCTCAAGAGGCCGGGCCCTCGGTCGGAACGGGCCCTGACGCCGAACATGGGGCCGCCTGCCGCGACGGGGCCGCTCATGCCTCAGGTTGCTCGCGGCAATCCCTTCTCGTGAACAGAGCCGCTCGTCGCCGACCGGGGCGTCGGGCCGCAGTCGCCGCTGAACTCAACGGCCGTCCACGCAAGACGCTCGGCTGGGAAGCCCCAGCCGAGCGTCTGTCCAAACTGCTTGCGGCTTGATCAACTCACCGCGGTGTCTCATCGACCCCTGGAATGCTCCCGGGGCGGGCGCCTTCGCGTCGTTGCACTGAGGTCCGCGGAACCCGGAGGGGGCCGCGGGGCCGGAACCGCGGTGGGTGCGAGCCCTGAACCGTGGTTCCGGCCCCGAGCGTGGGCTACTTCGTCAGGTAGGCGTCGACGATGGTCTCGTCGACGGTGTTGCCCTGCTTGTCCATGGCCTGGGCCTTGAACGAGACGCTGCCGCCGGCCTTGGGGTTGGTGACCTGGACCCGGCCGTCGCACACGCTGAGCTTCTGCCAGTGGGCTCCCTTGTCGTAGGAGGCCCACACGCTCAGGGACTTGAGGTTCCTGCCCGCGGCGGTGCCGTGGACGGTCACCGGCACCCACACCTTCGCCCGGGCCTTGCCCGTGTTGTCGAGGGACAGGGCGGGGGTGAAGCGCACGACGGAGGTGGGGAGCTTCTTGATGCCGGGGGCGTACTCGGAGGAGAACGTCCAGCTCGTCGTCATGCTCGTGGAGACGTCGGCGACCGCACCGCGCTTGACCGAGACGGTCAGCCGGTAGTCGGCCCGCTCGTTCTCCGCGATGTAGAAGACGTCCATCGGGTAGATGCTGGAGTTGACGAGCTCACCGTTGCGGTAGAGGGACGTTCGCGCGCTCTCGATCGGCGAGTTGTTCTCGCTGATGTTCCCCTCGCTGTCCGAGAAGAGCGGAAGCCGTCCGTCGATCGCCTCGTCCGCACGGAGCAGCCCGATGAGTCCGGCGCCCTCCGGGAGATCCGGCCCGAAGACACCGACGTTGAACACGTGCTGGTAGGAGCGTCCGGGATTGAACGTCCTCGGCAGCGCGTCGTAGCTGGTCTCGTAGGAGTCGTTCGCGTCGACCTGCATGAAGCCCAGCTGCCACGAGGGGTTCCCCGAGAGCAGGTGCAGGGTGCCGGTGTAGGGCAGGGCGTGCACGGTGCCGAGTCCTGCACCGCCCTCGGTGCCCGGCGTGATGAATCCGAACTTGCCCTTGGCGGGTGCTCCGAGCTTCACCTGGACCTGGGCGAACTCCCGGGACTTGGCGTGGTGGGTGAAGCCGGTGAGGTACCTGTCACCGGTCGGCTGGTACACCAGGTGGTACTCGTCGTGCCCGTTGACGCCGGTGGAGAAGGTGGTCATGAGCTGCTGGGTCAGCCGGTCGCCCGCGGCCGCCTTGGGGCCGAGGTGGCCGGTGCGGTACTGCGCGAGGGATTCGGTGAAGACCCCGTAGCGGGTGCTGTATCCGTCGGCCAGGTCGATGCCCGCGCTGAAGAAGCCGAGGACCGACTGGGCGGCAGGGTCGGGGACGGTGATGTCCAGCGGCTTGGCGGTGCGTGCGTCCACCGTCACCGTGGTGTCCTGGGTGACGTCGAGGTTGGGCTGGTTGAACCAGTCACCGCCCTGGTCGTACGAACCCGCCGGGTCGACCCGGACCATGCTGTTGAGGAAGTACCGGCCCTTGGGGACGCGTACCGAGTGCGTGTCGCCGCTCAGCACGGTGTTGGCGCCCTTGGCGGCTCCTTCCAGGCCCTGCAGTTGAGCGTCCCAGGCGGGGGCGGGTGCGGGCTTGCCCTTGCGGTCCAGGGCCTTGACCGTGACGGTGTACATCTCCGACTCGCGGTCCACGGCCAGCGCGGTGCCCACGGTCTGCCCGTCGCCGGTGGCCGTGACGCGTCCGGTGAAGGCACCGGTCGTGTCACCGCCGAGGCGGGTGTCTGCGGTGACCTTCACCGTCGCCTCGCCGTGCGCCCGGACGGTGACCTGGTCGTCCGCGGTGAACATCCCGGCGGGCGCGGGAGTGCCGTCCGGTCCGGTGGCGTCCACGGTCAGCTTCAGGGTGACCGGTGAGTCGCCCATGTTCTGGTACGTGAGGTTCTTGGTGAGCGGCTGGTCGTCGGTGTGCGGCCACTGCGCGACACCGTACGAGAGCGAGGTCTCGCGGGCGACGACGGTCTGCTTGATCGCGTTGCGCAGGTCGACTCGGCCCGAGCCCTGCTCGAAGGCCGTGTAGCCGACAGGCGTCGTCGAGGAGACCAGCGCGTCCTTGATGTCGTCGCCGGTCCAGTCGGGGTGCTCCTGGGCGAGGATGGCGGCGGCGCCGGCGACGTGCGGGGTGGCCATGGAGGTGCCGTTGAGGGCGATGTAGCCGTCCGCGACGGAGGGGGCGACACTGGCCAGGTAGCTGTCGTGCGCGGCCGCGGCCCCGATGGCCACGCCGGGCGCCGTCAGATCCGGCTTGATGCCGCCGTCACCGACGCGCGGGCCGGTGCTGGAGAACGGGGCCAGCTTGTCCTGCTTGTCCACCGCGCCGACGGTGAGGGCGGCGTCGGCGCTGCCCGGCGAGCCGACCGTTCCGGATCCCTGCTCGCCGTTGTTGCCCGCCGCGATGACGAAGAGGGTTCCGCTCTCGGCCGACAGCCTGTTGACGGCCTCCTCCGCCGGATCGATCTCCGGGGAGTCGTAGGCGCCGAGGCTGAGGTTGACGACGTCGGCCTTCTCGGCGACGGCCCACTCCATGCCCGCGATGATCTGCGACATGCTGCCGCTGCCACTGTCGCCGAGGACCTTGCCGCTGAGGATGCGCGCCCCCGGCGCCACACCCTTGTACGTGCCACCGGACTTGGCTCCGGTGCCGGCCGTGATGGATGCGACGTGCGTGCCGTGACCGAACCGGTCCTCGGTGTCCGGCGAGTCGGAGAAGTTCCGCTCCTCGACGACCTGTCCGGCCAGATCGGGGTGCGTGGTGTCGACACCCGTGTCGAGGACGGCGATACGCGTACCGGTGCCGTCGAAACCGGCCGCCCATGCCTCGGGGCCGCCGATCTGGGGGACGCTCTTGTCCAGGCTCGCCTGGACGACGCTGTCCAGCCACACCGAGGCGATACCCGGTGCGACGGTGCGCTTCATCGCGTCGGCGGGCCCACTGGTGACCGCGGACCACAGTTCCGCGGTGCCGTTCGCGGGCGCGGTGACGGCGTCGGCGTTGACGCTCGACAGGGTGCGCTCGACCTCGGCGCCACCGGTGGAGCGCAGGGCCGTCCTGGCCGCCGGACGGGCCGCGTCGTACATCACGATGAGCCGCAGGTCATGACGCTGCTCGTAGGCCGGCCCGCTCAGTGTGGTGATGTCGAACAGACGCCGGTCCACCCGGCCGCTCTGTACGAGGTCCCGGGCGTCGTCCGGCATGGCGTAGGTGTGGCCGTCACGGGTCTCCACCCGGATGGGTATGTCCTCACGGCCCTTGGCGGGACGCGCGGCCACGATCTCGCCCTTCGCGTTCACCGCGATCCGGTCACCGGTGATCAGTGGAATCCACCGCTGCACGCCGGTCCCGGCCGCAGTCCCCTTGACCTCGGGGCCCGTTCCGAAGGCCGAGGCCGAGAACGGCGTGGCCGACGATGCCGTGCCGGTGGGCGCCGAGAGTGCCAGGGACGCCGACGGGGTAGCGGCGACCAGCAGCATGCTGATTCCCAAGACCGTGCCGATCGCAGGTCTCTTGGACGTGAATTTCACGGTTTCCTCTCGTTCATTCACCCCGCGCCAACACGTGGGTTTCACGGTGGACTTGGGGTGCGTCGCACAGCGAAGCACCAGCCCCGAGAGGGTGTCAATGGGGTGATCTTGGATGGCGAGCCGGTAAACAGGTCACCAACCGGTGAATTATGCCCGGCATTAGCGCACTTATCGCCCCCAATGCATCCGCCGTCCGGCAGGACAGACACAGACGGCGTGCCACCTGCCACGATGCATGCAGCGAGACACTGGGAGCCGGCCACCGCGCACGAGGGTCGGCAGCCCTCACCCCGACCTCGTGGGGAATCTGTCCGGAATTCGAAATTTCCCGCCCTCCCCATTCGGTTCGGCCGGATTCGAAGGGCCGAAATCCGCTGAGGGCGCGGACCTGGCGATAAGAGGCCTAACAGTCGGCGAGCGACTCAGGCTACCGAAGGAATCTCGGCAGGTTCGGACCGCCTTCCTCACGGCTGTCGATGCAGACGCCGTCGGCTGGGAGCGACCGAGAGGACTTCGCGCAGCCGCGGCACGTCCTCATGGGCTGGAGCGGGGCCGCCGCGGGGCGACCGGGCGGCAGGGCCGCACCGGGTACGGCTGTCAGGAAGGCGCCCTGCAGCGGCGCGGCCGCGGCCTTCGAGCGGTCCTCCGCCTTCCGCTCACAGGTCCGGCAGGCCTCGCCGGTGTCGAGGTCGCGGCCGTCGTCGCAGCGGGGCGAGGTGCGGGCGCCGCGGCGGACTTGACGAGGCCTCCGGCGACGAGGTCGATGAGGAGGCGGGCGGACTGCCCGGGCCAGGGCGTGGTGTCCGTCGGCGCGCCGTGCGTGTCGGAGACGGACGGGCGCGGGCGGCGTGGAACTGCTCGCGGCCGACGGCGCTGAGCAGGGCGGGGAGTTCGTCGACCGGCCAAGACGGCAGTCACACGGGCATCTGCTACTGGCGATAGTCCATGACGTGTCCGCACGGCGGTTTGCCGTGCGGACACGTTGCCTGTCGTACTGTCTGGGCGATCGTGATGGACGCCCGCATACGCGACCCGGGGAGCGGGGATGCCGGTGCTCGTCGACGTCGTACCGGGACGCCACGAGGTCACCGCTGTGCTCGAGGGAGCGGGGGCCGGCGCTTCGGCCGGGGCGGCGGACGCGCAGCCGGGTGATGGCCGCGCTCGAGGCCGGCATCCGGGGGGGAACAAGGGCTTCCGGAATCCTGACGGTCACCCTGTCACTCGAATGCACCTTCCTGCTCAACAGGATTGCTGCCAGGGCCCCGTGGAGGGTTCGTCACGAGAGACCCCGGCTCCCGGAGTTCTGGTCGAGGAATCGGGCCACCACCTCGTTGAAGCCGGCGGCGTTCTCCCAGAACATCAGGTGGCTCCCCTTCTCGCGCTCCGTGAAGACCCGGCACTGGGCGCCGGGGATACATGCGGCCACCTCCGGGGCGACCGCGGGCGACAACATGCTCGCCTCGCCGCCGACGACCAGTGTTGGCACGCCGACCCGGGGAAGTACGTCCCGCCAGTCGTTGTGGACGTAGTCCAGCAGGAGAGCGGCGGCGTGCGCGCCTGCCAGGGTGAGGTTCTCGCCGAGCAGCCAGTCCGCGTCCTCGGGGTCGAGGTCCGCGGTGTGCATCTGTCGCAGGAGGGCACGCGCCACCGCCTCCCTGTCTTTCCCGCGCAGTCCGGCAACGAGCTCGGCGGTCACCCCGGGGGTGAGGAACGCGCCGAGTCGCTCGGCCTCGTCCCCGGATGCGGACTCACCGATAGGGCCCTGGTCGACGAGGACCAGTCGGGAGATCCGGTCGCCCCCGTAAAGGTCCCAGTAGGACCAGATCACCGTGCACGCGAGCGAGTGGGCCAGCACCGCCACGTCCCACAGGTCGAGCCCTACCAGGAGGTCGCGCAGATCAGCCGCGAACCGCGCGACGCGGTAGCCGTACGCGGGCTTGTCCGACAGGCCGTGCCCGCGTAGATCGACGGCGAGCACCCGATGGCTTGCGGCGAAAGCGTCGGTCTGCTTGCGGAACTCGGCCGCGGTCTGCGAGAAGCCGGGCAGGAGGACGAGAGGGGGCCCGTTGCCTGCCTCCGTGTAGCGGATCGTCACGCCGTCGTTCGTGCGGATCCCACCGGCCGTGAACAAGATGCCTCCTCATGGCAGAGGTGGACAAAACGGGCATTGTGATAATACTGCTGCGGGAACGTCGCACGCGGACCGCCGAATACCACGACGAGTACGCCACGGCGCTCGAGCAACTGGTGGCGGCCAAGATGGCCGGGCCCGAGGCGGAAGAGCCGGCCGAGCCGGCCGAGCCGGCCGAGCCGGCCGAGCCGGTGGAGGTTGTCGCCCTGATGGCAGCCTTGGAGGCCGGCATCCGTGAGGCGGGCTCGCGGCGGGAGCCGTGATCTCACGGTCGCCGATACGCCTCCGCGCGTTGCCGGTCCGGGCTCCGGCGGCTCCGCACGACGGGAGCCGAAGCCCGGGAGAGGCTGCGCGTCAGGGCACGAGATGCCCGCCGCTCGCCCGAGCTGGCGGATGTTGAGGCGGTCCCGCAAGGGGGCAGGTCTACAGCCGAGGGGCTCCTGCACGAAGCCGGCCTTGTCACCGCGTCCGGACCCTAGCCGCGGTCGGGGACCGGTGGGCGAAGCGTGTTTACGGGTGGGGTCTGCTGGTGAGGCCGAGCAGGGTGAGCCGCTCGCCGGTCGCGGTACCGGCGACCGGCGAGAACAGGGCGAGGACCTGGGTGCGGTCCTCGTCGACCAGGGACTGGCAGTCCAGATCGAGCAGGCCGACCTCGGGGTGCAGGATCCGTTTGCGGCGGCACCGCATCACGGCGACGTCGTGCAGATCCCACAGCGCGGCAAACTCGGGGCTGGCGCTGCGCAGCTGGTCGACCAGAGTGCGGGCGGGGTCGTCGTCACGGCGGCCGACGGCGGCCCGCAGGTCGGCGACCAGGGCCCGCGACTCGTTGGCGTGGTCTTCGACCGGGTACCCGCAGCGCGTGCCGGGGTCGGTGAACCAACGGTAGATGATGCTCGCCTCGGGACCGCTGCGGCCGGTGAGGTCACCGAACACAGCGCGGGCGAGGTGGTTCTGGGCCAGCGTGTCACCCGGCACAGCATGGCACCCGAGTCAGACACCCTGTCTGACTCGGGGTGCCCTCCCGTCGCCCGAAAGGACACCGACGTCCCCGACACGTGATCGAAGGCAATCGGGCGTAAGAAGGAGTTGCGACACCGACGAGGCGAATGCCTGGACGATAAGGATCACTCCGGGCGTCCGGATGCTTCCACCGGCCGGCAAAGGGACCCGGCCGATCGGGTCAGGATCCTCGACCCTCGACGTGGGTCCAGTGTGGCCAGCCAGGCGGCAGGTGCGGTGGTTGCGTCGCAGTAGCGGAAGGCGAGCCGTAGGAACAGTTCAGCGTTGCCCGTGGTCGCGGTGAACACGGGTTGCGTTCCGGTTCGGGAGAGCGCGGTCCGCAACAGGGCCGAACCGATGCCATGGCCCTGGCTACCGGGTGCGACGCAGAAGTTGTAGAGGACCGCGGCGGCGCAACCGGCTCCCGCAGGACCTGCCTGCCGAAGGCTCCTGTACGCGGGCGGTCGTTCCTGGTAGCGGTGCACCGCGACACAGCCCTCGACCTCCCCTGCCTCGTTCTCGGCTACGAGGAAGTCGCCCGTATGACGGGCATAGTGGTCGAGCGGGCGCTCTCGCAGCGCGCCGCCGGGGACGAACGCCGAGGACAGCTGATGCAGAGCCCAGGTGTCCGCAAGGGTGGCGGTCCGCACCGTGCCCGGACGGCCGAGGCGGCCGGTGAAGTGGGGCGCCGCCGTGGTCAATGCCGTCTCGCTCTCATGACGTCGGGGGAATGCAGAGGGGAATGCAGAGGGTTCACGAACTCCGCGAGGAGATCGCCCTCCGGCACGTGGGTCGGGCACCTTGCCGCAGGCAGTGATCGATCTGTTCACCGGTGATCGGTGCGGCACCGACGGGAACCGCCACGGGCCAGGGCCATGAGGTGCGCGACCCGTTGACCGATGTCGGCTGCGCTGCGGGCCGGAGAGTGGAAGGCAACCCGGACGTCCTGGTGCCCCCGGGCGTACTCGCACCGCAGGGTGAGTCCGTGGCGATCCAGTGCGATCGGGCGCAGATGAACGACGTCTTGCAGGACGTTCCGGTCGAGGAGCCTGCCGAGTTGGGCGATCACATCGCTGTGGTCCCGGTCGAGATGGGTGAGCAGCGCTGTCTCTTCGATGGCCAACGGGTCGGTCTGCGCGGCGGCCAGTTCGTCAAGGTCGACGCCGGCGGTCGTCCCGTCCCGTTCGATGGCGGCGCGGGCAGGATCGAGCCGGAGCACAAGCACCTCGGGCGCATCCTGGATCTCGGCTGGGGTGAGGAAGCCGGCAAGGGACACGCGGGCCCGGACCCGGTCGCGGACCGCTGTGGGGGCAAGGTCGGTGAACTCGACCAGACTCGCGAGAATGCCGCGCGGGGTGAACGCTGCTTCGTCGGCAAGCAGGCTGTCCGAGGGGACGTGCAGCCGCAGCGTTCCGCTGCTGTCGACCGTGTGCAGGGAAATCAGGTCGTAGCAGTTGCCATCGGTCGTAAGACTCAGGGAGTCGGAACGTGCCAGGACCGAACGGATCCGCTCTGCGTTGGTGGGGCAGGCCGCCTGGACGAATGCAATGGCCATCAACGCTCTCCTTAGGTTAGCCTTACCTAAGTTAGCATGCACCGCTGGCGCGTCCTGCCTATGGACTCCGGCTGACCGAGGCCTTCCGCGTCGACCCGGGCTTCGTATCCGACCGGGACACCTCCCGGCTGGTGCCCGATCCACGTGAAGCCCTCGCAGGAGAGGTCGTCCCGGGCCGGGTGTCCGCATCGGACCTGTCGGAGTTGGCGTCCCGTATGCCCACGGTCGCCGAACGCCTGCTGGACCTCGGCCGCCGCTCGCGGGCGCTGCCGGAACGCCTGGCCCAGGGCCCAAGGTCCCGGAGGTCGGCTGCACGCGCCCCGGTGACCACCACACCGGACGTGAGCGCCCTCGCACGGCGCGGATGACGCGCGCGGCTCAGGGGTAGAGGCCGGCCCGGAAGGCGAACGAGACGAGCTGCGCCCGATCGCGTGCGCCGACCTTCGTCATGGCCCGCACCGCATGCGTCTTCACGGTGAACGGCGACACGTACATCTGGGCCGCGATCTCGTCGTTGCCGAGGCCGCTTGCAATGAGAACGACCACGTCCCGCTCCCTGGGTGTCAGAGCGCCGAAGCGTCGCAGCAGCTCCTGGTCGATCACCGGGGGCGGCTTGTCGGTCATGTGACCGATGAGTGCGGCCGTCGCGGCGGCCGACAGCGCACCGCCACCGCCGACGACCTCGGTGATTCCGGCGACGAGTTCAGCGGGGCTCACGGTCTTGCTCAGGAAACCGTTGGCGCCCGCGCGCAGGGCGGCGAGAACGATGTCGTCCTGGTCGAAAGTGGTCAGCACGATCACCCGCGTCTTTTCGGGTGGATGCTCTGCGCGGATCCGGCGGGTGGCTTCGACACCGTCGATGCCGGGCATCCGGATGTCCATCAGGACCAGGTCGACGGGGTGCTCCCGGAGGAAGGGGACGACCTGGAGTCCATCGGAGAGATCATCCACGACGACGAGACTCGGGTCGAGCCGGAGCATCGCCCGGATCCCGGCCCTGATGTCGTCCTGGTCGTCGACGATCAGAATCCGCGTCATCGGACGACGGCTCCCAGGGGGCTGAACTCCGCGTGGACCCGGAATCGCCCGTCGTGACTGTCGATCGTCAGGCGCCCGCTGGAGGACTCCACGCGTTCGCGCATCCCCACGAGTCCGAGTCCGCTGCCCGAGTCGGAGCCGCGGGGTGAGCGACCGACGCGGTTCTCCACGGTGACGCAGATCCTGCCGTCGTGCTCGCGCACGTCCACCGATGCCGTCCCCTCTCCGTGCCGGTAGGCATTCGTGAGTGCTTCCTGAACGACCCGGTAGACCGTCACGCCGACGCTGGGCTCCACGAAGCCGGCGGGGATGTCGATGGAGGGCCGGATGTCGAGGCCGATGCTCTCGAACGAGGCGATGAGTCCTTCCAGGCCGCTGAGCGCCGGGGTCGGCCGGAGCGCCTCGTCGTCGGAGACGTCGTCCCCGAGGCGGAGGAGCGCGAGGATGCGTTGCGTTTCGACGATGACGGTGCGGGCGCTGGACCTGGCGGAGACGAGGGCCTGCCGGGAGGACTCGGCGTCTTCGGGCAGCCCGATTTCCGCTGCACCGAGGTGCAGGCTCAGCATCGCGACCTGGTGGCCGATGACGTCGTGGAGGTCCCGGGCGATGCGGAGTCGTTCTTCGGTCACTCGTCGGGTGGCTTCGATCTCGCGGGTGGCGATGGCGCTTTCGGCCCGTTCCTCCAGGGTCCACCAGTGGTCCCGATGGATGCGGAGCGCGGCCCCTGTGGCACCTCCTGCCACAGCGGAGAAGACGGCGGCGACTCCCACGACCGCGCCGCCACGGAATCCCCCGACCGTCATGAACGCCCCCAGGAAGAACGCCGCCACGATGCCGGTCCCGGCCAGCGGCTGTTTTCCCCTGAGGGTGACCGAGAACAGCACGAGTACCGCCATCATCCACACCGACAGGGGGTCGTGGCCCACCGCTGTGACGGCGAAGGACGCCGCGCTCGTCACGACCAGTCCCGACCACGGCTTCCACCACGAGAGGGCGACACCGCCGCCGGCGAGGAGCACGGACAGGGCCGTCGGCCAATCCGCACCCCTCAGGATCACCGCCACGATCTGACCGGTGAACGCCAGCGCGGCCAGCGCATAGGCACCTCGGTGCAGCACCTCGGGGCGGCGGACCCACAGCGGTGCCGCGAGCCCGTCCTGACTGTTCTGCGCCTTGACCATGAACCGATTCTCGTTCACGTGTGCGGCCGCCGTGTACTTCGAATGATGTAGACCGCGCAATTGCCTCGGTCGATCGGGACGGCAGAGCGCCTGCCGTCGAAGCGGATGGCAGAACTACTTCGTTCGAAGTACACGGCGCCTCCTGAGGCCCCTGAGACTCGTCATCGAGGCGACCGCCTCACACCGTCACAATCACCACGGGACACCCGATGACTCAGACCACCGTAACCTCGGCCTCTTCGACCTCGGCCGCGCCGACGCCTTCCGGGCTCCGATCGCTCCACCTGATCCGAGTCGTCTTCTCCCTGATCTGGGTGGCACTCGTCTTCACGACCTCCGCTTCGCTCGTGTCGGCGGACACGCCCACGGTGATCGCGGCCGTGCTGCTCGTCGTCTACCCCCTGTGGGACGCCATCGCCACGCTCCTCGAGCGTCGCCTGGCCGGCACCGGCTCCGCGAACCGCGTCAGTACCGTCAACCTGGGTCTCGGCCTCGCCACCACCGCCGGAATGATCATCTCCGTGTTCTCCACCATCGGGACGGCCCTGCTCGTGTTCGGCGTCTGGGCCCTGCTTTCCGGAGCCATCCAGCTCGTCGTGGCGATCCGACGCCGGCGCGCCGTCGGCGCCCAGTGGCCCATGGTCATCAGTGGTGCACAGTCCGTACTCGCCGGCGCCACCATCGCTGCCACGTCCGCCTCGGCGACGAGCAGCCTGTCCACCGTCGCCGGATACTCGGCCTTCGGTGCCTTCTGGTTCCTTGTCTCCGTCATCGCCCTCAGCATCCGCAGCCGACGCGACAAGCGTTGACCACCGCCGTAGCGGCCACCGTCTCGCCCGGAGGCGCGGCGTCTTCACCAGAAGTCCCACCGCCTGAGGAGAGACATGACCATCGACATTCAGCTGAACAACGGACTCGCGTGTCCAGGCCGAAAGATCGCCGCAGCTGGGCCGAGCGCGGCGAGCCAATCCAATGGGCGTTCACTATGCGGGCCTGTCGAGGGGATGACGACGCTGCGGTCCTCAGGATAGGCATAGGAGGCGGCGGCCTCTGCGGCGTCCGGGTGTTCGCGGGACAGCAGGATCTCCAGGGCGCTGCGCGCCTCGTCCAGCACCCCCAGGGCGGCACCCACCCGAAGAAGTAGTCCCATTTTCCGGGCCGGATTACAGTCCGCCGAAAGCTCCTGAAGTTGAACGCAGCCACATGTGATCCGGTGGCGTCCTGGTCCCGGCAGCGACTCGGTCCATGACTACGCCGGACACGTCGAACCCAACGTCTGGGTCCTCATCACCCCTGACGGGTCAGCAGCCCCGGTCGTAGATCGCCCGCAGCCATGGTTCCCCGACGGCGGGCATCCGCGCGAGCGTGTACCGGAACGCCTCCGTGGACGGCTGGAACGGGTACCACGCGTGCGGCGGCAGCGGGTCGTCCCGCTCCACCCCTGCCGGCAGTCCGCCGACCACCGGGAGCCGGGTCCGGTGCGGAGGGAAGGCGAGCTCGGCCCAGAGCGCGGCATCCATGGGCACCGGCACCGCCCCGGCACGCGGCTGCCACATGTCTCCGGTCTGCGGATGTACCGGCACCAGCACCAGGTCAGCGGTCGGCTCGCCGAACCCCGGTCCCGCCAGGTCCAGCCGCTTCGCACCTTCCCCGGCGGGCAGGAGCGCGCCGAGTGCCCGACCGAAGAGCTCGGCGACCGGGCCGGGCGCCACCTCGACCGGCGTGCCCCCGGCGGCCACCACCACGTGGGCGAGGGCCGCGCCCGCCGGGATGTCCCGGTACCTGCTCAGCCGGTGCCACAGCGCGCCGGTGGCCAGCAGCTCCACCCAATCCATGATCTGCCGCTCCGGCGGGCCGGGCAGCCGCACTACTGCCTGCGGGACGAGCCGGACGACCTGCCAGCACCCGCAGTCGTCCATCCTCGTTCCGACCGGCAGATCGCAGCCCAGGCAGGCAAGGTTCGGCCCGTCCCTCCCGTCGATTCCCATGCAGTAGCCCCCGGCCCGCTCGACGATCAGCCTGGTGCCGCGCATGTCACCGGGCGCGAGCAGGACGGTGCCCGACGGTCCGTCGGACAGCGCACCGAAGGGCGCGAAGCGCCCCCGCTCCGCCGCCTCGCGCGCCCCGACCTCGTCCCATTGCCGCCATGGCGGCCCGTACGGCGCAGGGTCGACGGCGTAGGACCCGACCTCCAGCAGGGGCGGGTGCAACTTCTCCCAGTGGGTGTCGGCCAAGTGGATCGGCAACGCCACCTCCGACACCGCCGCCGTCAGGACCGCACCGCAGCCCGCACACCCGAACACCGCCAAGCTGTCCCCTCCCGCTGTCGAAGCCCCCGCATCCCATCAAGCGGGCCGACCGGGGAGCAACGGGTTTTCAGACGACGCTGAACGCCCCGCCGATAGGCAGAGTGGCAGCATCCGATCAGCACTTTGGAAAGCAGCGTGATCCGAACGGTCAAGGGTGCAGCGAACGGCAGGTGATGCGGCAGCGCGGGCCTCCCGGCCTCGGGATCGTGATGCGAAGCCGTTGCCCTTCTCTTGAGGCGCCCGCTGTGATCAGAATGCCGCCATGACGACGATCTCCATCGGTGCTGAAGAGGTTGCCGCCGCCATCGACGCCCGAAGCCGCCAAGGAGTGTTCCTGGTCGCCATCGATGGCATGGGTGGCTCCGGCAAATCGACCTTGGCGACGGCCCTGGCGGAGTCGCGCGGCGCTGCGGTGGTTCACGGTGACGACTTCTACCGCCCCATGGACCTGGAGGAGCGTGCCGGGCTGGAGCCCGAAGAGGGCTACCACCGCTACTTCGACTGGCAGCGGCTGCGCGAGGAGGTGCTTGTCCCACTCGCAGCCGGCCGTGATGCCGCCTACCGGCGCTACGACTGGGCGACCGGTGATCTGGCCCCGGACGAAAGCCATGGTGTTTCCGCCTGCGGCATCGTCGTCGTGGAGGGCGTGTACACCGCCCGGCCCGAACTCGCCGACCACTACGACCTCCTCGTTTACGTTGACACCCCGCGGGAGGAATCCATGCGCCGACTGCGAGAGCGCGGTGACGACCACGGCCCGATCGACTGGGAGTCTCGCTGGCGCCTGGCCGAGGAGCACTACCTGGCCCTGACCCGTCCCTGGGAAAGGGCCCACCTCGTGGTCTCCGGGCACTGACCTGCCCCTGGCCATCCTCCGTCGTGCCAAACCCGACATGATGCGAGGTGGGTGCTCAGCGCCCTGGGTGAAGGAGAGCGTCGGCCGGACCGCGAGCCGGACATCGGTGGCCCCGCTACGATGCGCCCATGCCTGAGCAGTTGTTCGACCGCACGAGCCGCGGTTGCACGGTTGAGGATCTGGATTCCCGGTTGCGTACGACGATTCTGGCCGTGGCCGAGACCGAGCTGCTCGGTGATGCCGCGTCGGCCGCGATCGCCTGCGTGGAAACCCGCAGTGTGCCCCGTCGCCGGCCCGGCGTCTTCGCGCGCTTGCTCGGGGACGGCCCACAGCGTGAAACGCTGACTGCTGCCGTGTTGCTGCCGCGGCATCTCCTGGTCTCGGTCACCGACATGCGCACGGGGAGGACCACAGCACACTCCGGGCGGCTGGCTGATATGACCGTCACCGAGATCGATCAGCGACTGGCCATTGACCACGGGGTGTCGGTCTTCACCCGCTGGTCGAACCGGTCCGAGGCCGAGTCGATGCACGTCGCGCTCGGTGATGGTCCCGCCGGCGTCTCGTTCAAGGCCATGCTGCGCCACGCCGTCCAGGCGGCACAGAGCGGTTGAGTCGATCGTGACGTCCTGACGCCCTCACCGTCGTGCCGAAGAACCCCATCGGTACCGGAGCCCCCAGAACCGTTGCCGGCGGCGCTACGCGCCCAGGTGGTTGATGTCCCGGCTGTGGAGGATCCGCGGGGCGGACGTGCCGGGGCGGGTGACGGCGAGCATGGCGCGGCCGAGGTGATCGGTGGTCGTGGTGTGTTTCGGCGCGATGCGGTGCAGCAGCGGGTAGAGCCAGGAGGTGAGGGCGTAGGTGAGGCGGTATGCCGGGGTCTTGGAGACGGCTCCGTGGCGGGGCTGGATGTAGCCGGGGCGGAACATGTAGGCGTCCATCGGCATGGCCAGCAGGGCGTTCTCGGTGCGTCCTTTGACCCGGGCCCACATGGTGCGGCCGCCCTCGCTGCTGTCGGTGCCTTCGCCGGAGACGTAGGTGAAGGTCAGGCCGGGGTTGGCGGCGGACAGCGTGTTCGCCGCGGCCACGGTGTAGTCGTAGGTGATGCGGGTGTACTCGGCTTCACTGCGGCCGGTGGAGGAGACTCCGAGGCAGTAGAAGCAGGCGTCCACGTCCGTCAGTTGCTCGGCAAGTCCGGACAGGTCGGCGAAGTCGTGGTGGATGATCTCGTGCAGCTTGGGGTGGGTGACGCCGAGCGGACTGCGGTTCACCACCAGGATGCGGGTGACCGCGGGATCCAGCAGGCAAGCGCGTAGCACACCCTGTCCGACCATGCCGGACGCGCCGAAGATGACGACGTTCACGAAGGGGTCCTCCTGGTCAGGCGCGGATGATGGCCGCGGCGGTGGCGACGATGGTGGCGCGGCGGCGGTCGCGGTCGGTCTCGGATGCGATGGTGGGCATCAGCGGCGTCTTGCTGACGGAGAGCAGGACCATGAGGTCGCGCAGTTCCTCGGCGGGAAGCGTGGCGGGGATGACACCGGCCTTCTGGGCCTGCGCGATGCGCTCCGCCTTCTCCCTCTGGGCGTCGTGGACGACCTGCGGCACGGCGTGCTCGGGTCGCTCGAGCAGCTGCCAGGCGGCCAGCCGCACCACGTGGGGGTGGTCCTGGTAGTAGTCGAACAGGCGCCCCACATAGCCGGGCAGGTCGGCGGGGTCCAGCGGGACGGCGTCGACGATCTCGGTGACCAGGTCGCTGTAGGCCTTGTCGAACAGGTCGACCTTGCTGCCGAAGTACCGGTACAGCAAGGCGTTGTTGACCCCGGCGTTCTTGGTGATGCGCTCCACCCGGGCGCCGGCGATGCCGTACTGGGCGAACTCCTCGGTGGCGGCCTCCAGGATCTTCCGCCGGGTCTCGTCTGCGTTGCGTGCCATGGGTGCAGTGTAAGTAAGTAGGCAGTCACTTGCATAGCGCTGAAGTCCGCTCTACCGTCGAATGTAGGTAACCACTTACATTTCCGCGGGGCGGAGCCCCGGGCACCCACCGTTCGCGCCCCCAGCCCCTCACCCAGCAGCCGCACGCGACAGAAGGCATCAGGGAATCATGATCAATTACGAGAAGCTCTACGTCGGCGGCCACTGGGTCGCCCCCTCCACCGACGAACCGATCGAGGTCCACTCCCCGCACGACCACACGCTGGTCGGGCGCGCTGCCCAGGCAACACCCGCCGACATCGACGCCGCGGTCGCCGCCGCACGCCAGGCCTTCGACGAGGGCCCTTGGCCGGCCCTGCGGCCCCAGAAGCGCGCCGCGCTGGTCTCCAGGTTCAACGACCTGCACGCCGCCCGCGCCTCACAGATCGCCGCCCTGATCACCGCGGAGAACGGCACCCCGGCCTGGTTCACACAGACCCTGCAGGCCTCACTCGCCGAACAGACAGCCGCCTACCTCCGCGCCGGCGACACCTTCGCCTGGGAAGAGGAGATCACCAACCCCGGCGGGGCCAGGGCCGTCGTGCGGCGCGAGCCGGTCGGCGTGGTGGCCGCGGTCATCCCGTGGAACGCCCCGCACCAGTCCGCACTGGTGAAGATGATCCCCGCACTACTGGCCGGCTGCACGGTCATCCTCAAGGTCGCGCCCGAGACGCCGCTCGACGGCCTCCTGCTGGGAGAGTTGTTCACGCAGGCCGGTTTCCCTGAGGGTGTCGTCAGCATCCTGCCCGCCGACCGGAAGACCAGTGAGTACCTGGTCGCCCACCCGGGAATCGACAAGATCGCCTTCACCGGCTCAACGGGCGCCGGACGCCGCATCGCGTCGATCGCCGGTGAACAGCTCAAGCGGGTCAGCCTGGAACTGGGCGGGAAGTCCGCCTCGATCATCCTGGAAGACGCCGACCTCGACGCCGTCGCGCAGGCCGCACCCCTCATGGCCTTCACCAACAGCGGGCAGTCGTGCGCCGCCCACACACGCCTGCTGGCACCCCGCAGCCGTTACGAAGAGATCGTCTCCGCGGTCGTGGCCGCCGCCGAGAAGGTGACCGTCGGCGATCCGGCGGATCCGGCGAACTTCGTCGGCCCGCTGGTCACCCCCGTTCAGAAGGAACGGGTGCTCTCCTACATCCGCTCCGGGCTCGAGGAGGGCGCCCACCTGGTCTTCGGAGGCCTCGGCGCCCCGCAGGGCCTGGAGCAGGGCAACTACGTCAGGCCCACCATCTTCGCCGACGTCGACAACTCCATGCGCGTCGCCCAGGAGGAGATCTTCGGCCCGGTGCTCGTCATCATCCCGTTCGACGACGAAGACGACGCCGTCCGCATCGCCAACGACTCCCCCTACGGGCTCAGCGGCGGCGTGTGGACCTCCGATGCCGAACGCGGGCTGGCCGTGGCCCGCCGCATCCGCACCGGCACCTTCCTCGTCAACGGCGCCCCAGCCGGCTTCGACGCCCCCTTCGGCGGCTACAAGGCCAGCGGCATCGGCCGCGAATTCGGAACCGTCGGCCTCACCCACTACGTCGAGCACAAGTCGATCGCCCTCTGACCCACCGCCTCGCACCGCGATCACCCGAAGACCGGAATGCAACGATCTTCATCAACAGGTTGAGGAACTCCCGTCCGCCCAAGGTCCCCTGCCCCTGACCCACTGGCTGTGGGCGCCGGCGTCGTCCCGGGCAGCGCCGGCGCCCACGGTGGTCTGTGCGATCAAGGGCGGCGACGGTTTCGTGGCTCAGACGACGTGCTCCAGGTCCGACAGCGCCTTCGGCGCCCTGTAGCCGGCCGAGACCCGCCTCCAGGACAACCCCTGACCCACCGCGCCCGGCACCACCGCACCCCACGGCGCGCGAGCCCGAGCGGAAGCCCGCCCGCACCCGGGCCGTCTACCCCCGGGCCGGGGCTACCCTCGGTTCCGGCCCAGCGGCCCCACCCCGCTCCTTGCCCTGTGCCACCTCCTTCGCACCGAAAGGTGACCGCAATGAACTTCCTCACGGAGCTGCTACGCGAGTACGACCGAGCCCGCGCCTACACCGACAGCCTGTGGCAGGACCTGACGGCAGACGAGGTGACCTGGCGACCACACGAGGACTCCAGCGCGATCGGCTGGCACCTCGGCCACCAGGCGCACGTCGCCCACTTCATGGTCCGCAACCTCACCGCCGCCGAGCCCAGCCCCGACCCGGAGCTGGACGCGCTCATGGACTCTGCGAACCCGGAGAAGTTCCGCGGCGCACTGCCCACCGTCCAGCGCCTCGCCGCGTTCCGCGACACCGTCGCCGAGCGCGTCCACACCCGCCTCGGCGCCATCGCCGCCGGCCGGGTCGGCGCCCCGGACCAGATGACCGTCATCGGCACCGTCCTGCTGACCGCACTCGTCAACCACGAATACCAGCACGACCAGTGGATCGGCGAAGTCCGCCACCAGAGCCTCGGCCACGCCCTCCCTCCCGACCCCGCCTCCGAGCACCTGAGCCGCATCGACGGCTACCTCGTCCTCAACCCCCGCGCCTGACACCCACCAGTAGCAGCACCACGATGTCCAGCGCCCCCGACCTCACGGCAAGAAGGCCGTCGTCATCAGCGGCACCAAAGCGCACCGACTGGGTCACCGGCGCCGTATGTCATGTCGACGGCGGCGTCATGGCCGGACGTAATCGATCAACGTCAGTGGCGGAGTAGTGTGAAAGTTCAACGGCAGACGGCAAGGTCGCCCACCTGTGCGGCGACGAGGCATACCGTCCGCGCGATGCCTGGCAAGGGAGGGCAATGTGAAGATCGGAGAACTGGCCGCGAAGACCGGTGTCGCGCCGCGGCTGCTTCGTTACTACGAAGAGGTCGGCATCCTGACGCCGTTCCGGAGCCCCAACGGATACCGCACGTACGGCGAGCCGGCCATCGACCGCGTACTGCAGATCCGCGAACTCCTCGAAGTCGGTTTGACCACGGAGATGATCCGCGAGGTCCTGCCCTGTTTCGAGTCCGCCGAGGGCGATGCGCACGCCCGGGAGTGCCCGGACGCACAGGACCTGGACGGTCTGCGACGTCAACTCAGCAGCATCAAACGGCGCATCGACGTGCTGCAACGCAACCAGCGCGCGATCGAGGCATACCTGCGCTTCCAGGAGGACGCGACGGCCCCCATGCCTACGACCGCGGATGGAGTCCTGGTCTTGGTTGCGGAGTGACAGCGGCGGGACTCACACGGCCGAGCGCTCACCTGCCGGAAGGCGCTAACGTGCGGCGCGAGGCTGCCGCTGCCGGTGAGGCGGAGGCGGAGGCGGAGGCGGGCTGGAGGACGCCGCAACGGCCGGATTCGCCAGTGGCGGGGCTCCGGTCCCGTCGACCGTCGTCCCGGCACCGGAGCCCCGCGCGTCATGGGTGCTGCTCCCGGATCAGATGCTGTATCCGCCGTCGACGGTCAACCGTGCGCCTGTGATGTAGGCAGCGTTCTCACTGGCGAGGAAGACGACCGCCTTGGCGATGTCCTCGGTGGTGCCCATGCGCCCCAGGGGTGTCATGGCCACCTGCGGGGCAGCGTTCGGCCCGTCCGCAGGGTTCATGTCCGTGTCGGTCGCCCCGGGCTGGATGACATTGACGGTGATGCCGCGCGGGCCGAAGTCGCGCGCCCACCCGCGGCCGAGCTGGTCGATCGCTGCCTTGCTCGCCGCGTACTCGGCGACGCCAGGGACAGGAACGCGGTGGGCGACGATGCTTCCCACCAGGATGACGCGCCCGCCGTCGGGCAGATAGCGCGATGCGGAATGCGTGGTGACGACGGTGCCCATCACATTGGTGGCCATCATCTGCTGGACCCCTTCGAGAAGGTCCAGGTCCAACTGGTCGACGGTGCCCATGACGGCTACTCCGGCAGAGTTCACCAGCACGTCGATCTGGCCGCCCAGGAACTCGGCAGCCTGCTCGACAGCGGTCGACGCCTCGTGGGGAACGGACTGATCCGCCTGTACGGCAAGCGCCTTCGCCCCAAGTGCGGCCAGGTCGGCGACGACCTCTTCCGCCTGCTCGCGCGACTTTCGGTAAGTGATGACGACGTTTGCACCCTCGCGGGCCAGTTCACGAGCGATCCCCGCACCGATACCTCGCGACCCTCCGGTCACGAGCGCAGTCCGTCCTGTCAGAGCCTTGGGCATGGCGATGTCTCCTTGCGCCGTTCAGTTGGCTTTCAGCTACTGAACCGAAGCTAAAGGTTGACATTAGTGTGAACGTCAAGCCGGGACGCCGTGACGCCCGCCACTCGCGCTTGCGCTCATGAGGTGCACATCCGTGCTGATGACAGCGCTGTCGCGCGACCCGGGTGCACCGAATGTCCCCTGCCAGCGACCGTCAGGTTCGGACACCCCTCAGCGACCGCTGCGCCCGCAGTTCGCATCGAGAGGGTCAACATGGCGGAGTCCGCGCCACTCTCGCGCCGGAACGGGCGGGGAGTCAGGGGGAATCGCGACCCCGCATCCGATGCCGACGGTGCGCCTGTCGGCGGACACCGGGGAGTTTGGATTAGGCACCGCCCCTGATTTCAAGTCATCCAATTTTTTGATCCGCACTGCTCGGGCCGCAATTGTTGCACAGCGATACCCTGTCAAGGGAATCCGAAGTGGCGTATTCTTTGCCAAATTTGGCTCGCTTGAATGAATTAATTACATCCTCTCCCGCAACGTCTTATCTACGTTGAGAGCCTGCACCGGATTCACTCCAAGGTGTATCAACGCGGAACCCGAGAAATCTCGCGCAGCAGGACGAGATGGGGCCTGAGCTCGGGAAACGCCAGGGTTGCGACCTCCCGGGAGCCGTCGAGCATTTCTCGGTGGTGCCCTGTTTGGCCGACCTTCACCGCGAAGCGTGAATGACTTCCGAGTGGCCATCGGCTAGCTTCAGTTTCGCATCAGGAAATTCCTGACTCCAAGGGAGGAATGCAGTGAAAGGTCTTGCTCGAGCCGCGGCTACGGTCGCATTGGCGGTATCAGCCATGGGGGTTCCCCTGGCCGGTACGGCGCTGGCCACTTCCGCGACCTGTTCGGGGGATGGCTGGGACAACGGCTACGGTGGCCGGGGCTACGACCGCGGGGACCACGGCCGTGGAGGCTACGGCCACGGAGGTCACGACCGCGGAGACTACGGCCGCGGGGGGTACGGCCGTGGAGGCTACGACCGCGGAGGGTACGGCCGTGGAGGCTACGACCGCGGAGGGTACGGCCGTGGAGGCTACGACCGCGGAGGCTATGGCCGCGGAGGGTACGGCGGTTGGGGTGAGGACTTCGGCTACTTCCGGCTCACCAACAAGTCGCTCAAGTCTGCGCACGTGAAGGCCCGCAACGAATCGCTGTCGGCCAACGTCGCCTCCCCGGCGGCAGTCGCACAGTCCGAGGCGATCCAGGCCATCAACATCCGTCAGTAGCTCCCGAAGCCGACCGTCGTCCTGGGCAACCTGCCGTGCCAGGGCCCGGTCACATTCGAAGGGGTCAATGGACGAAGGCCTGACCGCGACCGTTCCTGGCGGGTCGGTCGCGGTCAGGCTCGTCTCGTCACGGCCGGCCATGCTCAGCGTTGAAGTGCCGGGCCATCGGGTGAGATCGCGCAAGACGCGCGTCTGGTCCGGGCGAGTTTCCCCTTCAGGGACATCACAACGATCGATCATGCTTACCCCCACGGCGAAGAAGCCCTGTCAGGGCGCTCACCACGTCCTGGTGCTCTGACCGGGAAGGCGCACTCCGCCACCGGCAGCACCAACCGTGAGGGGCGGGCTGCGGCGTGGTGGATACGGCGCGTGCCCGCGGTGTCGGGGACCTCCCAGCGGGGATGGGCGGAGGCGGTCACCTGGAGGCGGAGCCGGTGGCCCGGACGGAACACGTGGGCCGCGGACCACAGGTCGACGCGGACTTCCTGGGGGTCCGCATCGGCGGAGGCTTCGGGGCGGGCGACGCCATCGGCGAGATTGATCGACGTGCCGTCCGGGTGGACGTCGCACAGCCGGGCCACCCAGGCGCCCGGGCCGTCGCTCGTGGTGGTGAGGACCGCGGTGATCCGGCCGGCGACCTCCAGGGGGGCGGTCAGCTAGGGGCCGGTCCAGGTCAGGACGTCGGGCCGGGCCTCGATGGCGCGCTGGTCGAACGGGCCCGCGGGATGCCCGTCGGTCAGCAGGAGGGCGCCGCCGCACCTTCGCCGCCTGGCCCGGCGCGACCGCGTACGGCCTGTGCCGCCTGGGCCGCCCGGACCTCGCCGCCGGCATCCTGCGCCGGGCGCACCGCACGACCTCCGGCGCCCTGTGGGGCCAGGCCATGGAGGTGACCGCGGACGGCACCTACCGGGTCGCCGAACGCGGGGTCTCCAACCGCGAGGGCGTGGCCGCCGTCGCGGTCACCGAGGCCGTCCTCGCGGGCCTCTTCGGCATCGCCGCGGAGGTGCTCCAGCCCGGTGCGCCACCCCTGGAGAACGCCTTCGGACGCCTCACCGGCGTCCGCGCGGCCGGCCACGACCTGCCGGGTGCCGGCGCGTGACCTGGTGCGCCAGGGGTTCCAACGCACCAGGCTCGCGACTGCCGTGCCCAGGAACGCCGGGGCAGGTGAGGCCGTCGCCTCGGCGTTGCAGGGGTCTCGGCGAACAGGGAAACACCGCCGGATCCAGGGGCACCTACGGCGACCACCACGACCAACTGGCCCCGATAAAAAGGAGCTACGGCCCCCACGACTTCTTCCACGCCAACCAGGACATCCCGCCCCCCACCTCCTGAGCGGCCTCCCCACCACCGCACCCGCGGCTGCGGGGAGGAGGGCACCTTCGGCGCCCTCCTCCGCCTGACGGTGGGGACCTGGTGGCTCTACGTCCCGCGGGCGCGTGAAGGGAACGCCGCGCGAGACCGCGCCTGCAGGCCGCGCGCGGTCGGGCCGCCGCCCATGTCCTCGAAGCCGGTCAATCGCCTGAGATCACGCTACCGGGATCGCGGGCTCGTCGATCACGCTTGCGTCACCGCCGCGGATGGGGCCGGCGATCCACGCGTTCAGCTCGTGCGGGGTGCCGAGCCGGATCGCGCTCACCTCGTTCAGCCGGGCGAACTGGGCCGGGGTCAGCGTGACGTCCAGCGCGTCCAGGTAGTCGTCGAGCTGCGCGACGCTGCGCGGGCCGATGATCGGCACGTACGCCGTGGCCGTCCGCGCGCCCTGCTGCCGCATCCAGGCGATGGCGGCATGGGAGGCCGGCACGCCGAGTTCGGCCGCGACGTCGAGGACGGCGTCGACGATCGCGGTCTTCTGCGCGGTGTCCTCGAAGAACCCGACGGCCTTGAGGTCGCTGATCCGGCCGGTGGCGCCCTGGCGGTACTTGCCGGTCAGCAGACCGCCGCCGAGCGGGCTCCACAGTGCCGCGCCCAGGCCGAGCGCCTGCGCCATGGGCAGCAGCTCCCGCTCGGCGGTGCGATCGACCAGGCTGTACTCGACCTGGATGCCGGCGACCGGGGACCAGCCGCGCAGCTCGGCGATGGCGGCGGCGCGCGACACCCTCCAGGCCGGGAAGTTCGACAGCCCGAAATAGCGGATCTTTCCGGCGCTGACCAGGTCGTCCAGGCCGCGCAGGATCTCCTCCATCGGGGTCAGGCCGTCAGGGGCGTGCACCCAGTACATGTCCAGGTGATCGGTGTTCAGGCGGCGCAGACTGGCCTCGAGAGCCTGGACCATGTACCGGCGGCTGTTGCCGGTGTTGGAGACGGTCAGCGGTCCGACGCCGTTCATGCTGTACTTGCCGGCCAGCACGAAGTGGTCCCGGTCGGAGCCCAGGAACTCGCCGAGCAGCTGCTCGGATTCGCCGGCCTGGTAGCTCTCGGCGGTATCGATGAGCGTGCCGCCGGCTTCGGCGAACCGGTCGAAGACCTTGCGCGCCTCGGCGGGCTCGGCACCGGGGCCCCAGCCGCCACCGGCGCGCCAGCCGGTACCGAAATTGGCGGTGCCGAGGCCGTACTCGGACACGCGCAGGCCGTTGTTACGCCCGAAGGTGGTGTATCGCATGGGTGGACTTCTTCCTAAGACGAGTGACAACTTGCTTTTGTGAAGGCAAAGGCGCGGTTCTTGGCGCCTCTGCGGGGTGTCGGGTCAGCGGGGGACGGCCACGATGATCTTGCCGACCTGGGACCCGGACTCGAGGCGACGGTGGGCCTCGACGATGTCCTGCAGCGGGAAGACGGTGTCGATGACCGGTCGCAGGGTCTTGCGGGCGAGGCCGTCAAGGATCCAGTCGACGGCGGCCTCGCGGCGTTCGACGTCGGTGGTGAGTTCGTGGACCTTAAATCCCCGGATGGTGAGGGTCTTGAAGATCAAGCCCCACACGGGCACCGTCGTGGGCTCGCTGCTCAGCGCACCGTAGATGATCACGGTCCCGCCGTGCGCGGCGGCGCCGACCAAGCCCGCCAGGGCAGGTCCTGCCACGGGGTCGAAGATGACACGCGCGCCGCGGCCGTCGGTGAGCTCGTTCACGCGGGTGACGACGTCTTCCTCGTCCGTGACGATCACTGCCTCGGCGCCTTCGTCCAGGAGCCGCCGGCGCTTGGCGCGGGTGCGGGTCAGTGCCACGGGCCGGGCCCCCACGCTGCGGGCCACCTGGATCGCGGCCAGCCCGACGCTGCTGGAGGCGGCCGGGATGAGCACCGTGTCGCCGGCCTTCAGGTCCGCGGTCTCGATGAGGGCGCCATAGGCGGTCAGGTACTGCCCCCACAGGGCCGCGGCCTGCTCCCAGGACAGGGTGTCGGGGTGCTTGACCACCGCGCTGGCGGGCGCGATGACCAGCTCCCCGTGGATGGGGTAGTTGATCGGCGTGTTGATCGGCGTGGGGATCAGGCTGACGGCATCGCCGACGGTGAAACCTTCGACGTCCGGGCCGATGGCGTCGACCTCACCGGAGGCCTCCCATCCGATACCGGAGGGAAGCTCCACGAGGTCGTTGTCGCGGAGCACGGCATCCGCTCGGTTCACCCCGAGAGCACGGGTACGGATGCGGATCTCGCCGTGCCCGGGTTCGCGGACCTCGACGTCGTCCAGGGTCAGGACCTCGGGGCCGCCGGTGGCGTGAAATCGGACGATCTTGCTCATGTGAGTGGTCTTGCCTTTCGAGTCTGGGATGGCTGGGCCAGTTCAGGCCCAGCGGTCGGCCGTCCCCCGGTGACGTCAGGTGACCTTGCCGAGCTCCCGTCGGTCGGTGCTCCTGTCCTTCTGCGCAGTCACCCCGCGGCGTCCCAGCGATCCGGACAGGGCGACGAGCAGGCCGACGGCCGCGAGCACGGTGACGGTGATCATTGCGGGGGTGAAACCGGCGAGCAGGGTCTCGGGCCCGCTCTTGCCGTCGTTGCCTGCGGTAAGGACCGCGGTGACGATGGCGAGGCCGATCGCGCCGCCGATCTGCATGGAGGTGTTCAGCAGGCCGCCGGCCAGGCCTTGCTCGTGGTCGGGGATCCCCGAGGTGCCCTCAAGCTGGAAGGGCGCGAACGCCAGCGTGAAGCCGATGCTGAGCAGCAGCATGCTGGGCAGCACACCCACGGCGTAGGGATGGTCCCGGGCGATGGCAAGGAAGAGCGCATAGGCGGCCACGTGCGCGATGACGCCGGCGATGATGCTGCGCGCGGTGCCGAATCGCGCGATCAGGTACGGGATGCGCGGCGACGCGACGGTGACGATGGCGGCGGCGGGAAGGAAGCCGAACGCGGTCTGCAGCGCCGACCACTGCAGCACCTGCTGGAAGTACAGCGTCACCACGAACTGGAAGCCGACATAGGCACCGAAGAACACGGACAGGCCCACGTTGGCACGCACCAGGGAACTCGAGCGCAGAATGCCCAGACGGACCAGGGGCTGCGCCCCGCGCAGTTCGATCACCACGAAGGCGGCCAGCAGCGCGGCAGCGAGCCCGAACTCCACCAGCGTGCTCGCCGTGGTCCAGCCCTTCTGCGGCGCTTCGACGACGACGTAGACGAGCAGCAGCATTCCGGCGACCAGGGTGAGTGCGCCGGGCAGGTCGTAGTTGCCGACGGTGCGCGGGCCGTCCTTGGGCAGGACACGGATCGCCGCCACCAGGGCGATCAGCGCCACGGGCACCGGCAGGAGGAACGTCCACCGCCAGCCGACCTCGGTCAGCGCACCGGACAGCACCAGGCCCCCCGAGAAGCCGCTGGAACCGAAGAGCGTGTAGATCCCGATCGCCTTGTTGCGGGCAGGCCCCTCGGCGAACGTGGTCGTGATGATGGAAAACGCCGCAGGTGCGGTGAACGCCGCCGACACGCCCTTCAGGACACGGGCGACGATCAGAAGGGTCCCGTCGTCGACCAGGCCGCCGACCAGCGAGGTCACGGCGAAGACGGCGACCGCCGCCAGGAAGACACTGCGGCGGCCGAGGATGTCGGCGGCGCGTCCGCCCAGCAGCAGGAACCCGCCGTAGCCAAGGACGTAACCGCTGACGATCCACTGCAGTGCGCTGGTGGACAGGCCCAGGTCGTCCTGGATCGAGGGCAGGGCGACACCCACCATGTTCACGTCCAGCGCGTCGAGGAACCCGACGATCGAGACGGTGAGCAGGATTCCCCACTGCCGCGCGTTCCATGTGGGCGAGGAAGTGGACAAGGGCGATGGAGCGGAAGGACTCATGGGCGATACGCTGACATGCTCGTACTTTAAATGCAAGTGCATCTAATGCATGAGCATCAAATGCGTCGACCGCCTCCACGGCCGGTGGCGCGGCCGGTGACGGTCGGCTGGCTGCAGCGGTTGCGGAAGAGCGAACCTCCTTGCGGCGGAGCGTCACGGCGAGCGGCGCCCGCAAGGCCGCGCGTGCTATGGCCCTTTTCGCGGTGTGTGGCATTTGCCCCGATATCAGTGCTTACTGGTACATACGGGGTGGAGGTGCATTGGCCGCGGGCGGTATGCCGGCGGCGACTCCGGCTCTGCGGAGATCGCGATGGAGTGGGCCGCTCACCACATGCAGAGGAACCACCTGACGTCGACGCTCAGAACGGCACCCCGGGCGGCCCATGGGGTACGGCGGTCGCCACCCGCTGCGAGCGGCGCAGGCCGCCGTGTTGACGGCCTCCGACCTGGACACACCTGCGCCCCGCGCGGGTTCCACGTCGGGCGAGGCGCTGTCGGGTCCGAGAAGCCTGGGAATTCGAACAAACCAAACGTCACCGGCTGACCATGGGTCAGATCGCTCCAGCACGGCAGGCTCCCCTGCCGCGATGCGCGCGGCGTCCTCAACACCCGCGCCATCTCCGCGAACACGAAGGCGACCGGCAACCGGGCCCACGCCTCCGCGCAGTCCGCGCAGTCCGCGCAGGCGATCCGCAGGCCCGCGCCACGGGTGCATACCCGGGCGCCGTCCTCGATCGCGTGCTGCTTCACCGGGTGATCACAGCGGGGCACGCCTGGGGGTAGACACTGCGGCGAGTGCGGCGGCCCCGTCGACGCGTTGCTCACCGTGGCAGGCTCCGAGTGGGACGGAGTCTCCGACAGCCGGATCCCCGTCGAATGCAGGGAGGCAGCCGAGAAGCCGAAGGGCCACGCTTAACAGCGCTTGATGGAGCCCACCATGGTGACCATCGGCCGTGGCTACACCAGTATCCGCTGGTCGTCGGCGACGACCTGACGGCGGTCGCGCACCTGCGCACCACGGCTCCGACGTACGCAGGACTGCGGGCGACCCTGATGGCTGCAGGCATCTGAACTCGCAGCAGGACGGCGGATCAACGCCAACAGCAGGTCATGCAACCTCATCCGACGAATCGCACCGACGAGGTCTTCTGAGGCGAGTTCTGCTGGACGGAAGGCCTCTCGGACACCATCACGTGGCCGGGTCCCCCATGAACATCATGGGGGACCTGGCGTCTTGCGGAAGGGCCATCTCTGCAAGGCAGGCGTGCTGTGGCCGTGTGGCCACCACCAAGCCCTCGTCAGGAGCGAGTTCTACGGCACGGCCGAGCCTTGGCGGCGCCGGCCTCCGCATCCCCCAACCTCTCGCCGTCATACGTCAGCCGGTGATCTCCACCCGACCGTTGGGCGTCTCAGGGTGTACCGGCGCCTCGGATCCGCGCTTGGTGATGCCCTTGAGCAGTTCGGCGAGGTCGACTCCCGTGGTGGAGCTGAGCAGTTCCATGCCCTGCGCCACGTTGTCCGCGACCGTGCGGGTCAGCTGGCTGGCGCCGTCGGTCGAGATCACGGTCATCTTGTCCACCGCGGCAAGCGGTTCGGACGCCTTGGCGACGACCTGGGGCAGCACCTCGACCAGCATCTGCAGCACCGCGGCGTCGCCGTACTGGGCGAAGGCGTCAGCCTTCTTCTGCATGGCTTCCGCCTCCGCCGACCCCTTCGCCGCGATGGCCGCGGCCTGCGCCTCGCCCTCGATCCGTACGGCATCGGCGAGTGCGGCGCGGTGCGCCTTCTCACCTTCACCCGTCAGCCGGGAACGCTGGGCGTCGGCCTCGGCCTCCTTGACCAGGGCGATGCGGCGGGCCTCAGCCTCCTGCTCGGCCTGGTACCGCGCGGCATCGGCAGGCTTGCGGACCTTGGTGTCCAGCTCGCGGTCGGTCAGCGCGGCCTGCCGGGCGGCGACCTTCTCCTGCTCGGCGAGGACTTCCTGGCTACGGGCGGCCTCAGCGAGCGGGCCCGCGGCAGCGGCGCGGGCAGCGGCCTCATCCGTCTCCGCCTTGATCTCGGCCTGCTTGAGCGCGAACGTCCGCTGCGCGATCGCGATCTCCTCCTCGGCCTTGAGCCGGGCCTGCTCCGACGCCTGCCGCGCCACCGCCTCGGCGATGTCCGCCTCCTGCTTGGCGCGGGCTGCCTCCGGGCGACCCAGGTCCTCCAGGTAGGAGCCCTCGGTGGTGATGTCCTGGATCTGGAAGGCGTCCAGCACCAGGCCCTGCCCGGACAGACTGGCCTCCGCCTCCTCCGCGACCTGGCCGGCGAACGCCGCACGGTCGCGGATGATGTCCTCCACGGACATCCGTCCGACGATCGAGCGAAGAGCACCGGACAGGACTTCCTGGGTGAAGCCGACGATGCCGTCCTGCTGCATCAAGAAGCGCTGGGCCGCCGCCCGGATCGAGTCCTCGGTGCCGCCGACCTTGACGATCGCGACACCCTCCAGATGGGCCTTCACCCCTCGCAGCGTGACCGCGCCGCGTACGGCGACGGGGATGTGCCGGCTGGACAGGTCCAGGGTGAACTTCTGCTGGACGAACGGCACGACGAACACGCCACCGCCGACCACGACCTTCTGACCGCTGTTGTCGGTGAAGATCCGGCCGGTCTCCGGGTCGGTGGACTTCTTGCCCCGCCGGCCGGTGACGATGAACGCCTCGCTGGGACCCGCGACCTTGTAACGGGTGACGACGACGAGGGCGAGCAGTACGACGAGTACGACGATGCCCACCACAGCGGTGAGTACAGGGCTCATGCCGGAATCCCTTGATCAGAACAGCAATGACAAAGACGTGGTGCGGACGCCTCGGGCGTTCAGTGGTCGACGGGACGCACCGCGACCGATGTGGTCGACAGTGCCTCCTCGACCCACACCCTGGTGCCCCGCGGCAGCGAGACCGTGCTCCTGGCGGCGAGCTTGACCGGCTGGCCGGCCAGGTACGTGAGCACCTCGCCGTAACCGTCCGCCGGAATCGCGGTGACCACCGTGCCCGAGCCGCCGATGAGATCGTCGCCCCGTGGCGCGGCCGAGGTCCCACCGCGCATCAGGGCCTGACTGAACCTCCACGTCAGCCATCCCGCCACGCCACCGGACGCCACCCCCACCCCGGCGGCGAACGCCGTCCCGAGCCCGGTGGTGCCCAGGACGATCGCGCCGGTGAAGCCGAGCATCGACACGAACCCGGCGATCACCGGCAGGGACAGCAGTCCGTCCAGGCCGCCGAGCCCGTCAAAGAGTCCATCCAGCACGCCGTCGAAGACGAGCGCCAGCGCCAGCACCACCAGACCGGCGATGCCGAGACCGAGAAACCACCCCATCCTGCCCCCCACCCCCCAGCACGCCGATCGCCCGAAGGCATCGCGATGGTGTCATGAAGCAGAGCGCCATGACATTGCCGGAACCCGGCAATCTTTACGCGTTCTTTACGACCTGCTGACGGTGCAATTGCTGCCGGCAGCCCAGGCCGACCCGCGTCCCCCCGGCGGCTGCCGGTAAGCAGCGGCAACCGGCCCGTGCCGACGATGTCGGCGCAGGGCTTCGCCCCGGCCGAGGCATAGGCGCTGCGATCGACCAACTTGCCGCCCCACCCTGTTGAGATGGCCAGGGTGGAACGCGTGCCGTACCCATAGGGCCTGCGTAACAAGTCGGAGTATTCGCCGCGGACGCCGGGCCCGATCAGCGAGTCATCGGGAGCAGTAGCATCCACGCGTGCGAACCATCGAGATATTGGTGCCCCACGCGGGCAAGGCGGACGCCGCCGGCCTGAATGAGCTCGATGCCGACGAACTCGCTCGGTACGTCGCCGATCCGACACAGCCGTGGTGGCGGCGCAGGCCTTGCACGCTCGCCCTGGCCGGGCGGGTACCGGAGCGCCATGTCGCCGACTTGATCGCACGCGTCGGCGACCCTGACGACGTAGCTGAGGTGCGCATCGCGCTTCTGGACGTTCTCGCAGGCCGAGCGGAGCTCCTGCCCTGGCTGCAACACGAGGACCGGCGGCGCGAGCGCTCCTATGGTGTGCCCGAGGCCATCCTCAAGGCACGTGGCGCGCTCGGCGACCGCACCGCCGCACGTGAGTTGGCGACGCTCGCGGCCTCTCCGTGGCCGCATCGGCGGGCGGTCGGCGAACCCGGGCTGGACGCGCTCGTCACCCGGTACGGGGTCGGGACGGTCCTGTCCGACCTCGGCGACATGCGGCCCGAGGACCGGGTCTTCCACGTCCGGATGCGGCATCGCGCCGGAGATGACGTGACCGACGCGCTGGCGGACCCCGATCACGGTGTCGCGCACCTCGCCCAATCGCTGTTGTCGGACCCGAACCGGCTCCGCAACTACCTCGACGAGGCCCCGACGACCGAGGCGAAGCTCTGGGCCGCGTACGC
Source organism: Streptomyces sp. NPDC059718 (assembly GCF_042733315.1). Taxonomy (NCBI): domain Bacteria; kingdom Bacillati; phylum Actinomycetota; class Actinomycetes; order Kitasatosporales; family Streptomycetaceae; genus Streptomyces; species Streptomyces sp. NPDC059718. Next base: position 171,798 of record NZ_JBHWGA010000008.1, on the reverse strand, counting down.
GCTGCATCGCCTGACGCGCGACACCGCGGAGACCCGAGCGGTGTACGACGGCCTGGGGCGCCCGCGGGTCGAGGTAGCCGGTCTCGACGACGAACTCCGCGGCGCGATCCTGCATGAGTACGCGAGCGGGTGCCAACGACAGAGCGATCCACGGTGGCGCATCGAAGCGCTGTGCACCGAGCCACCCATCCGCCCCGATCAGGACGAACAGCTGCGCCGCGCAACAGCCGCGCTGACTGCGGCGGGTCTCGATCCGAAACGCCCTGTCTCCTGCGGCGAACACAACCAGCAGGGCGGTGGAACGTACCACGTGATCGAGTGCGACGAGAGCGAGCTGTTCGTCAGCACTCTTGGGCGGTTCGTCACCGGCCACGACACCGACCCTGCCGCGCGGCATGCCCTCGAATCGGCCGGCTTCCGCTGGATCGACGCGCCTACCAGCGAGATCCAGGTCACTGACCTCTGCGTGTACTACTTCGGCAAGCGTGACCCACTCAGCGTCGACACGCTGCTGTTCTACTGGCAGGACTAGAGGTGGTTGGTCGGCTGTGCTCGACCACGGTGTGTCTCGATACGTCGGGTTGAACAGCGGCGGTGCGCTGAATGTTCGCGGCCTGCCACCTCGTATCGGTTCGGGGGTTCCAGGCAGTGCGGTAGACGCGGACCACGCCCGCGACGGCGTCGGCGACGGCTTTGCCTGGAGCGGAAGATCATCCGCTGGGATGTTCTGGTTGCGTCCGGTCACCCCGGTTCTCATTGAAGTGCGTGAACACCGGATGGATCACGGGACGGCCGGCCCGGTTCACCGGCCGGCGGCCACCCGCGTCGCTTCCCAGAGACGTAAGGCTCCAGGACGCTGGAGGGGCCTGCCCCACCCCCAGCGCCACGTGCGGATCGGACTCGGGGCCGACTCCTCCATCCCGGGCGGCAGCCCGTTCGCCGGCGGCGTGACGGCCACGGCCGCCGGCCGGACTTTTCAGGCGGCGCGCTCGTGGCACCCCGATTGGTCGGTCAACGCACAGCGATATTTAATTTCCCGGCATCTTCTCCTTACCAGAAGCCGGGACATGTCGGGAATGCCGATCCAGAAATGCATGCTTGCGCCACCGGATCAGCCTCGGATAACTTGTCGACGCGTCAACAGGCGGAGGCGCAGCCGGAGATGGACCTCCGGCCTTCCGGAACGCCGGGCACTTCGTCGCGCAGGGCGTCAGTCGTCGGGCAGGGATTCTCGATAAAGGTCCTCGCTCGCCTTTCATGTCGAGGAGTTCTCGTGCGCAGCCTTAGGTCAGCGAGAAAGAATCCAGCTGGAATTCCCTCCAGTTCTCGGCTTTCCAACCGTCTACGTCTCGGCGCCGTCGCGACCGCGCTCGGCGCGACCGTGGTCTTGGCCTTCCCTACGCAGGCGAGCGCCTCAGTCCTGCAACTGCTGCCCCAGAACGCCGATGGCCTGGAGCAGTCCTTCTCCCCGGCTTACGACTACGACAAGGACGGCTGCTACACCACCGCCGCCATCGGCGCCGACGGCACCCTCAATCCCGGCTTGAAGCTGGGTGGGGACGTCAACGGGCACTGTCACGACTACGCCCAGCTGGCCAACGCCAACACGTACTCGCGCGAGAAGTGCAACAACGACTGGTGCGCCGTCGTCTACGCGAGCTATTTCGAAAAGGACCAGGCCACGCTCGGCCCTGCGGCCATCGGCCACACCCACGACTGGGAGCACGTCGTGGTCTGGATCCACAACAACCAGGTCGAGTACGTCTCGGCGTCCCAGCACTCCGGTTACCAGATCGCCGCCCGCTCCGCGATCCGTTTCGACGGCACCCACCCCAAGATCGTGTACCACAAGGATGGCGCCTCGACACACTGCTTCCGCTTCGCCAACACCAATGACGAGCCGCCGGAGAACGCCACCGGAGGCTGGTTCTACCCCCGCCTCGTCGGCTGGGAGGGCTACCCCGCGGGCTACCGGGACAAGCTCATGAACGCGGACTTCGGCTCGGCCACCATCAAGATCAACGACGCTCGCTTCAACTCCACCCTCGCCAACTCCAAGCCCTCTGGCATCCCCTTCGATCCCAACGCCTGAGCCGTGGGGGGGGGGGGGGGCGCCCCCCCGGCCGGCCCCCGGGGGGGGGGGGGGGGGGGGCGCCCCCCCCCCCGCGGGGGGGGGAGGCGGAGGAACAACCGGAGGGGGGGGGACGC
>NZ_JBHWGA010000008.1:103323-169580 GCF_042733315.1 Streptomyces sp. NPDC059718 | reverse complement strand
CATCAAACACCCCCACACCACAAAACACCCCCCACTTGCAAACCCAACCCCCCCCCGCCCCTGCCGCCGGGCGGGTCCGCCCCCGCCCCGCCCCCCCCCCCCCCCGGGGCGTGTTCGCGGCGCCGCGGCCGCAGTCGATGTGGGCTGAGCCGTCTCCTGGCTCCGTGCCGGGTTCCTCGCACACGCGCTCCGAATGAGGGCATGCCCAGTGTCAGCCGACCGTGCCTCCGCGCCGCATCCGGCCGAAGGAGTGACCATCACACGCACGCCTCCCTGAACCGGACCATCGCTCTGGCGTGGAGGAGTCGCCTCGGACCGCTGCCGTGCTTGAGGCCCTTGACCCTCACGTGGCGTCAGGCTGCATAGTCGGTTGCCGTGGAGGACCACTGGACCGTGGGACGCGTGGCCGAGTTGGCAGGCGTGAGCGTCCGCACGCTGCATCACTATGACGAGATCGGGCTCGTCCGGCCGTCGGGGCGGACCGCAGCCGGATACCGGGCCTATTCCGCGGGCGACGTGGAGCGGCTGCGGGAAGTACTGGCCTACCGGCGGTTGGGCTTCGGGCTGCGGGAGGTCGCGGAACTGGTCGGCGACCCGTCCACCGACGCGGTCGCGCACTTGCGCCGGCTGCGCGGCCTGCTGCTGGAGCGGCGTGATCGCGCAGACGCCATGGTGACGGCCATCGACAGGGAACTCAAGGCACGGGCGAAGGGCCTGAAGGTGACGCCGGAGGAGCAACTGGAGATGCTCGGCGCACGGCTGTACGACGTGATCGGCGGCGCCTACGCCGCGACACGGCGAACCGACCCGCGGATCGCCGCGCAGATCTGGGACGCGCTCGGGGGCGCGCGGACGGTGCTGAACGTCGGGGCCGGTACCGGCTCATACGAGCCTGCGGATCGCGACGTGACCGCGGTGGAGCCGTCGGCGGTGATGCGGGGGCAGCGGCCTGCCGGCTCGGCGCCGTGCGTGGCCGCTGCCGCGGAAAGCCTGCCGTTCGAGGACCGGTCCTTCGACGCCGCGATGGCCGTCTCCACCGTTCACCACTGGGGGGACCCGATAGCGGGGCTGCGCGAGATGCGGCGCGTGGCCCGCCGGGTGGTGGTGCTCACGTTCGACACCGACGAGCCCGGTTGGCAGGACCGGTTCTGGCTCACCCGCGACTACCTGCCCGAGTTCGCCGCCGTCCTCGCGGATTTTCCCTCGCTTGCCGGGATGGCCGACGCGATCGGCGCCCGCGCCGAGCCGGTGCCCATCCCGTGGGACTGCGCTGACGGCCTCTTCGAGGCGTACTGGCGCCGACCGGGTGCGTACCTGGAGGACCACGTGCGCCGCGCGATGTCGGTGTGGACGAGGGTTGGGCCGGAGGCCGAGCAGCGGGCGGTGCGAAGCCTCTGCGACGACCTGGGCTCCGGCCGGTGGGCCGAGCGTAACGCCGACCTCGCCGACCTCGACGCCGTAGATCTCGGCCTCCGCCTGCTCATCGCTTGAACTGGTCGCAGCGTCAGCGTCGGCTCCTGGGCTGCCCGCGGGTCATGTGCGGCGCTGAGCGGGCACAGCGCCGTGTGGGCCCTGTGGTGATTGGCACGGAGCACGGCGCGGGCCCGGGACACGGTGGACCGGCAGCCGAGGGCGCGGAGGGACAGACGTTCGATGCGCGGGTCCAGCGGTACCCGGTCACGGCGGGCGGCACCGCGCTCGGGTGGCTCGGCGCGGCTCAGTCAACCGCGGGTCGCAACGATGTGATGCTACGTCAGTACGGAGACCGGCCGACGCGGCGGTCTCACGGCGGCTCGACGAGCTGTTCCGGCACGAACACCCGCGGGGCGTTGGGAAGGCCTGCTCACCTCGCGGTTGCCGGGCGAACCGGCCCGTGCCCGGGCCGCCCCGGCATCGGCGGCGGACACCCCGGGGCGGTCATTCCGACGGCCCGCGACGACGAGGAGGAACCGGGCCCATGGCTGGAGCAACCGGCAGGGTGGCGTTGGTGACGGGCGCCAGTAGCGGGATCGGTGCCGCCACCGCCCGACTCCTGGCCGCGCGGGGGATGCGCGTGGTGGTCAACTACCTCCGCAGCGGCAAGGCGGCCGAAGACGTCGTGGCGGACATCGCCGCCGCGGGCGGCCAGGCCATGGCCGTGCAGGCCGACGTGCGTGAGGCGGCGGCCGTCGAGGGCATGGTGGAGCAGGTCCGGGCGGCCTGGGGCGGCATCGACGTGCTCGTGCACAACGCGCTCATCCCGTACGTGGTCACGTCGTTCCAGGACATGACGTGGGAGGAGCTGGGCGGCAAGCTCGACGCCGAGATGCACGCCGCGTTCACTGTCACGAAAGCCGTCCTGCCCGCCATGACCGAACAGGGCTGGGGACGCATCGTCTACCTCGGCACCGGCCTCAGCCGCCGGCCCCGGGAGGGCATGATCGCGCTCGGCACGGCCAAGGCCGCGCTGGAACAGTTCGCCCGCTACCTCGCCCAGGAACTGGGGCCGCAGGGCATCACGGTCAACGTCGTCGCGCCCGGCCCCGTGGAGGACACCCGTGTGTCGGCGGACGTACTCGACGAGGCGGTCAAGGAACGGCAGGTGGCCGCCACCCCTCTCGGCCGCCTCGCACGCCCGGCCGACGTCGCCCAAGCGGTCGCCTTCTACGCCGCCGAGGACAACGCCTTCATGACCGGCACCACCGCCGCGGTCAACGGCGGGCTGTCCATGTACTGACACACCGCCGGCGCCCGCGCGACCTGAGGAAGGGCGCTCGTGCACACGTCGGACGTGGACGGCTATGCGACCGTGCCCAGATCGGCGGTGAGCCAGCGTTCCGGCCGGATACGGACCACGACGTGATCGGCGAGTTCCACCTCCGCCATGGCCACGAATCCGTCGAGCGCCTCACCCGAGAGATAGCGACCGGCCATCTCGCGATGGAGCGCGCTCGTCCCCTCGGTCACTTCGGCAACCGGCCCTTCGACCGAGACGTACCGGGGCGTCGGCTCCGTGCGCTGGACCAGCAGGCTGAAGCGACCCGCAGCCCTGATCAGCGTCATCTTCCGCGAACCCGCGCCGGTGAGGATCCAGGGCAGGCCGCCGGGCTCGTAGGCGTACCAAATCGGAACCATCAACGGTCCGCGGTCGTCGCCGGCTGCGACGCCCAGCGCGGCTACATGCGACTCAGCCAGAAAGCTTTCACGTTCTTCGCGGGAAAGTTCCATGCCTCGACTGTAGGCCCGGCCACTGACGGCACCTCCGCGCGACCAGACAGACGCAGGGCCCAGCGATACCCAGCGGACCGGCCCGTCGCCGGCGAGCGAGAACGCGTGGCCGCCGCAGCCCCACTCCCCCAGCCCGGAACAACCGCCCAAGCAACCGCTGTCGATAACCTGAGCGAGTGACGACCGACCTGACTCTCCTGTCGCGCGTGGCCTACCGCGGCCAGGAGATCACCGCGCCCCGGCTGCGCGGGCTGCTCGCGCTCCTCGCAAGCGAGCTGCGCTCCGGTTGCAGCACCACCCGGCTGGTGGACGGGCTGTGGCAGGACGAGCTGCCGGCCAACCCCGCCAACGCGCTGCGGATCCTGGTCTCCCGGGCCCGCTCCCAGCTCGGCGCCGACGTCGTCATCAGCACCCCCACCGGCTACCGGCTCGCGCTGACCGAGGAGCAGGTCGACACTTCGGCGGTGGTCCGATGTGCCGAGGCGAGCGCCCGCCACACCCGGGCCGGGGATCACGCCGCCGCCCTGGCCAGTGCTGAGGAAGGCCTCGCCTTCTGGGACTCGGCCCCGGACACCGACGCCACGGCAGGGGACCCCGTCGCGGAGCTGCGCGCCGAGCGGGCGCCGCTCCATGCCTCCCTCATACGGTCCCGCGCGCTCGCTCTCGCCCGGCTGGGACGACGGGCCGAGGCCGTGGCGCCGCTGACCGAGGTCCTCGCCCGGACCCCGCGCGACGAGGAAGTGCTGGCCGAACTGCTGCGCGCCGAGGCGGCCACGTCCGGGCCGTCGGCGGCGCTCACCCGCTACGACACGTACCGGCGTGAACTCCGCGACGACCTCGGCACCGACCCGGGCCCCGGCCTCAAGGCCGTGCACCAGCAGTTGCTGCAGGTCGAGGCTCCCACGGTCCGCTACGGGGTGCCGCACGATCCGAATCCGCTCCTGGGACGGGACGAGGATCTCGCCGCCGTGGCCGGGCTGCTGCACTCCTCGCGGCTGGCCTCGATCGTCGGCCCCGGCGGGCTGGGCAAGACGCGCCTCGCACACGCCGTCAGCCGCCAGGCGGAACAGCGGACGGTGCACTTCATCTCGCTCGCGGGAGTCAGTACGGACCACGACGTGGCCGGTGAGGTGGCATCCGCGCTCGGCGGCGGGTCGGACGCGCCCGCCAAAATCGTCGCCGCACTCGGCGCCGACCCCACACTGCTCGTGCTGGACAACTGCGAGCAGGTCGTCCAGGGCACCGCCGACCTGGTGCGCGAGCTGGTGGCCTTGTCCAAGGACCTGCGGGTGCTCGTCACCAGCAGGGCACCGCTCGGGCTGAGCTCCGAAGCGGTCTACCAGCTGCCGCAACTGAGCCTGGCGACCTCCATCGAGCTCTTCGAGCAGCGGGCCCGGGCCGCACGCCACCACGTCGAACTCCCGCCCGCCGCCGTGGCGGAGCTGTGCCGGCACCTGGACGGCCTGCCGCTCGCCGTGGAGCTGGCCGCGGCGCGGGTACGGGTACTGACCGTCCCCGAAATAGCCCGCCGCCTCGGCGACCGGTTCGCGCTGCTGCGCGGCGGGAGCCGTGACGCACCCGAACGCCACCGCACCCTGCACGCCGTCGTCGAGTGGAGCTGGAACCTCCTGGAGGAAGACGCCCGCGCGGCACTGCGGGCACTGTCCGTCTTCCCCGGCGGCTTCACCGAAGAAGCCGCGGAACACCTGCTCGGTGACGACGGCGAAGCGCCGTACCTGCTGGAGCAATTGATCGACCAGTCGCTGCTGAAAGCCGCCGACACCGCGGCGGGAATCCGCTTCCACATGCTGGAGACGGTGCGGGAGTTCAGCGCCGCCCGACGCGCGACGGCCGGGGAGGAACAGACGGTCACCGACCGGTTCCTGGACTGGGCACGGACCTTCGGACTCACCAACCACGACGCCCTGTTCAGCCTGGAGCCGCTCCGCCACTGGGCACGGCTGCGCGCCGAGCAGGACAACCTCGTACTCGCCCTGCGCCTCGCCCTCGCCCGCGAGGACCACGCCACCACCGCGGCGGCCGGCGCCGTGCTGGCCGGCGTCTGGCTCACCGACTCCGCGAGCTTCCACCGGGTCCTCACCCTGGCCACCGACACCGCGGCGCCACTGTCGCACTACCGCCCCGACGCCCGGCACACCGACGTCACCCGCACCCTCTGCGCCATCTGCACCGCCGCCCCCTTCATCGGATACGGCCCGCCCAGGACACGCCACCTCGTCACCCTGCGCCGCCTGCCGCCCGCGAAGCCCGACACCCTGCTGCGAGCACTCGCCGCCGTACTGAGCCCCGTCCCGGACATGCGCCCGCCCCGCTACGAGGCCCTGCGGGAACTGTGCACGAGCGACGCACCTCTGCTCGCGGGCATCGCCGAATGCGTGGCCAGCTACCTCTGGGAGTACGAGCACGAGCCGGAACGCGCGCTGTCCTCGGCCCGCCGCATGCTCGCCATGGTCGACGCCGTACCCAACCCGACCCTCAAACTGCTCGGCCACTCCCGCAGCAGCGAACTGTGCGCCGACGCCGGCCTCGGCGACGAGGCCTACCAGCACCTCCTCGCCGCACTGGAGACCCTGACGCACCTCAGCGACCAATCCCCCACCACGGGCCTGCGCCGCGGCCTCGTGCTGGCCTGCCTGCAGCGCGGCGAGCCGGACGAAGCCGAGCAGTGGCTTCGGCGCGTCGAGCAGAGCCAGCCGGACGAGCAGACCTCGGAGTTCACCACCGACCAGGCCGCCTGGGCCGAGATCGCGCTCGCCCGCGGCCTCACCGAACTGGGCCTCAAGCAATGGCGAACGGCCGTCGAGCGGATACGCGCAAGCGATTCGCCTCCCGCCGACCCCGCCATGGACGCCTGGGCGCAGGCGATCGAAGCCCACGCGGTGGCCGCCCACGCGTACGCCGGACGGCTGGAACCGGTCGCCGGCCTCGTGGCCGGACTGGAGAACCGGCTGCTCACGCTGCTCGCCGACGATTCCCGCCCGCCCGGGGAGGTATTGACCTACGGCACCCGCGTCCTGGCCCTCGGTCTGGCCCGGCTCGCCAAGGGCGACCCGTCCGCGGTACGCCTGCTGGCCCTGGCGGAACGACTGCACGTCTCACAGGTCTTCCAGCCCACGATGTCCCTCGACCGCGCCCGGCAGGCCGCCGAAGACGCCGACGGGGCGGCGTACGCCGACGCGGTGTCGGAGTACGCCGCCCTGAAGCGGGACGGGCTGCGGGAGGCGGCCCGCACACTCATTTCGGATCGCGGTTGAACTGCGCCATCGACCACCGGTAGCCGAGCACCGTCAGACCGACGCACCACGCGACCGCGATCCACCCGTTGCTGCCGATCTCCGTGCCGAGCAGCAGGCCGCGCAGGGTCTCGATCGCCGGGGTGAACGGCTGGTACTCGGCGATCGGCTGGAACCAGCCCGGCATCGTGTCCGCCGGGATGAACGCGCTCGAGATGAGCGGGAGGAGGATCAGCGGCTGCGCGCTGTTGGCGGCCGCCTCGGCGTTCGGGCTGGCCATGCCGATACCGACCGCGATCCAGGTGAACGCCAGCGAGAACATCACCAGCAGCCCGAACGCCGCCAGCCACTCCAGGGCCGAGGCGTCCGTGGACCGGAAGCCGATGGCCACGGCGATGACACCGACCAGGACCACGCTGGCGATGCACTGCAGCACGCTGCCCACCACGTGCCCGATGATCACGGAGCCGCGGTGGATCGCCATCGTGCGGAACCGGGCGATCAGGCCCTCGCTCATGTCCATCGAGATGTACACCGCCGCCCCGATCACGGTGCTGCCGATCGTCATCATCACGATGCCCGGCACGATGTAGGCGATGTACTCGGAGCGATCGGCGCCGCCGCCACCGATGCCCGCGCTCATCACGTCGCCGAAGATGTACACGAACAACAGCAGCAGCATGATCGGCGCGAGCAGCAGGTTCAGGGTGGCGGACGGGTAGCGCCGGGCGTGCAGCAGATTGCGGCGCAGCATCGTGTTCGAGTCGCGGACCGCGAGGGAAAAGGCGCTCATCGGACGTTCTCCTTGGACTGGTTGGGGACGGTGGCGGGGGCGGTGAGGGCGAAGAACACGTCGTCGAGGTCGGGGGTGTGCACGGTCAGCTCGTCCGCCTCGACGCCGGCCGTGTCCAGCCAGTCGAGGATGGAGCGCAGCTCGCGCTGGCTGCCGCCGCTCGGGATCTGCAGCGTCAGCGCTTCGTCGTCGCGGGTGACCTCGCGCAGCTGGTCGGCGGCGGACCGGTACGCGTCCGGGTCGGTGAAGCGGAGCCGCACGTGCCCGCCCGGGATGAGCCGCTTCAGCTCCTCCGCGGTGCCCTCGGCGGCGATCTTGCCGTCGTTCAGCACCGCGATCCGGTCGGCGAGTTCGTCGGCCTCCTCCAGGTACTGGGTGGTGAGGAGGACGGTGACGCCGCTGGAGACCAGCTCACGGATGATCTGCCACATCGTGTGGCGGCTGCGCGGGTCGAGTCCGGTCGTCGGCTCGTCGAGGAAGATGATCCGCGGATTCCCGACCAGGGTCATGGCGATGTCCAGGCGGCGCTTCATGCCACCGGAGTAGGTGGAGGCAGGCTTCTTCGCGGCCTCGACCAGATCGAACCGCCCCAGCAACTCGGCGGCGACCCGTCGCCCTTCCCGCTTGGACAGGTGGTGCAGGTCCGCCATCAGGAGCATGTTCTCCTCGCCGGTGATCAGACCGTCGACGGCGGAGAACTGCCCCGTGACGCCGATCCCCGCACGTACCGCCTGCGGGTCGGCGGCGATGTCGTGCCCACCGACACGGACCTCGCCGGCGTCGGCGGTGATGAGGGTGGAGAGGATCTTGACGACGGTGGTCTTGCCGGCGCCGTTCGGGCCCAGGAGGGCGAAGACCGTGCCCACGGGCACGTGCAGATCGATGCCGTCGAGGACCAGCTTGTCCCCGAAGGACTTCCGCAGCCCCGTGGCTGCGATGGCGGATGCGTCGGTCGTTGTCATCATGCGACGGAGTCTGCGGGGCGCCGCGTTCAAGGACCTTTCAGCGCGGTTTCACCAGCCCTCGCCAACCGGCAACGCGGTGAAATGCGCTGGTCAGCACAGCGACTGCGTCAGGTGAGGGCCCCGCCGGGGAGCCCCGCCGACTCGGGACGGCGCACCACCGCCGGCAGCCTGGGCACCACCGCAAGCGTGGTGCGGGAACGCCTCGAAGAACAGCGTACGGGCCCCCATCGGCATCGATGGGGGCCCGTACGCAACCGGTGCACGTCAGGAGGTGCCGATCAACGCGTCCAACTGGTTCACGCCCCTGCGTCGAACGCGGCCCGCAACCGGACGCCGCCGCCGGTTCGCGGCCGCGGGACGCGCTCCGCGAACACGGACAGACGTAGCACGCGATAGCGGCAGATCCCGACGAGCGCGGTGGCCGACAGGTACACCGCCTGCTGCAGGACGATCCCGGCGCCGGGCCGCAGCGCGGCCAGTGCGCCGACTGCGGCCGACGTGACCAGCCAGCCGACTACGACGGTGGCCGCGCTCTTCAGGTGGCCGGCCAGGCCGGGCCGTCCGTGGCCGAAAGAGACCCGGGCGTGCAGCTCGGTGGCGACCACCGTGGAGGCCACGGTGGTCAGCACGTTCGCCGCCATCCACGGGATCCACTGCGAGAGCAGGACCAAGGCCGCCGAGGCTGCGAGGGTGACCCCGCAGCCCAGCCCCGCGAAGCGCACGAAGGCCGCCGCGTGACGGCGGATCAGTCGCAGGCCGTTCATGGTGGTCCCCTCCCCGGTCGCTGCCCCTCGGGGGGCCGTCGTCGTCATGCCGCAGAGCGTGACCGACCCGCCGTTCACCGCCGTTTCACGGCGTTTTCAGGGGTGCCGACGGCGGTGAAACCGGTACGGCGACAGGGCGGCCCGTCGCGGCCGCGCTCAGCTGATGGGAGTGACGACCGTACCCAGCACCGCGGCCACGGCCTGACTGTCCGTCACCCCACACTCAGCGAACCCGCCGCTGTCGCAGGCAGTGAGTTGGCGTGCCCGGCGATGCGCACCGGGCTCCGGAGGGGGCGGGGCCACGTCGGGTTCCAGGTGCCGGATATATTCGCACGGCCGTTCGCCCGACACTCCATGAGGAGCACTGTTCCGTGGACTCGCAGCACCCGCCGTACCCATCGTCGCTCACCCCGACGCCCGTGCCATCGCAGCCGTCGCGGCGGTCGCTCAGCAAACTCGCGGTCGTGGCCCTGGTGTTCGGGCTGCTGGTCTTCGTGCCGGTGGTCGGCATGGTGGTGGGGGCCATCGCTCTGACACAGATCAAGGACACGCGCGAGCGGGGCAAGGGCCTGGCCGTCACCGGACTGGTCCTCAACGCCCTGAGCACGGTGGTCATCGCCGTCGTCCTGGCCACCAGCGCGTTCACCGCGTTCGTGACACGCGTCGACGAGGGCGTCAAGGAACGGGCGCGGAACTACGGAAGCACCTCCCTCCACAAGGGCGACTGCATCGACACCCCCGGCGACGACCTGGAGGACACGATCGCGAACGTGGGCACCGTGCCGTGCTCGCAGGTGCACACCGCCGAGGTCGTCGGCGTCTTCACGTTCGACCTTCAGGGCGGCTACCCGGGCGAGGACTACATCGTCGAGAAGGCCGAGAGCCGGTGCTGGAAACTGACGACGGCCTACGCGATGGACACCTGGGCGGTGCCCGGGGACGTCGACATGTACTACTTCTCGCCCAGCAGCCAGAGCTGGGATGGCGGCGACCGTGAGGTGACCTGCCTGTTCGGCAAGGACGGCGGCCCCCTCAAGGGCTCGCTCCGGCAGGACGCGACCATGCTCGACGAGCACCAAGTCGCCTATCTGAAGGCCGCCAACACCATCAACGACGCCAAGTCCGAGGCTCCGGAAGAGGAGAACGTCGAGGACAACCTGGAGGCGTACAAGCAGTGGGCGGACGACGTCACCCTCGCCCTCGACGAGGAGGCCCGCATCCTGGGCGGCCACAAGTGGCCCGCCGCCGCCGAGCCGCACGTCACCGCGCTCAAGGCGGAGATCGACGCGGCCCGCGCGCACTGGGTGAAGGCCGCGAAGGCGAAGGACGCGGACACCTACTACGAACACTACGAAGCGGCCGAGAAGCTGTCGGGATACGACGAGGCGGTCAAGGCGCGCAAGGCACTCGGCCTCGCCACGACGGACGGGTCGGACGGGTCGGCGAACACCGAGGCGTGATCAGCCCCGGCTCGTAGACGAGGGCGACGAGTCGGGTGGCGGCGGGCACCCGACACGAGGCGGAAGGTCCTGGCGCGGCGGTGGCGGCAGCGGCTGCGGCGCTCTGCGCGGGAGACACGGTCCTCCCGGCAGGTCCGCCGGGAGGACCGTGACGGGCCTCTTCGACGCCGGAAGGCGGTGTCTTCCGCCCGGGCACGACGGCGCAATCCGGCCAGTTGTTCGAAACGGATTGCCCGCACGGGCACCAGCTGTCACCGTCGTGCGCGGCCGCCCGGCGGCCACTCGACCCGGTCGCCCGCCAGATGATCCGTCGAAGGAGTCCTCCGCAGCCATGAGAAGCCTCTTACACCTCCCTGCCCCAGGCGCCAGACCCGGCTGGCGCGCCCGGATCGTGAGCATCGCGGCCACCGCGGCGATCCTCACGGCAGCCACCCTGATGGGCGCCGGCCCGGCGATGGCCGCGCCGGCGCCCATCAAGCTCACCTCGGCCTCCTGCCCGACCGATATCGTCCAGGGCCAGGTGAGCGGCTGCGTCGCCGAACTGCAGAACCTGCTCAACGCCCACGGCGCGGGCCTCACGGTGGACGGCGAGTTCGGGCCGAACACGCTCTACGCGGTGCGTGAGTTCCAGGCCGCCACCGCGATCGCCGTGGACGGCCGGGTGGGCCCCCAGACCAAGAGCAAGCTGTACGCGACCGGGGGCACCGCGCCCGCACCGGTCAACCTCACGTCCTCCTCCTGCCCGGCGAACATCGTGCAGGGCAGCAAGAGCGGCTGCGTCACCGAACTCCAGCGCCTGCTACGGCACTTCGGCTACCCGGTGAGCGTGGACGGCGACTTCGGGCCGGAGACGTACAGCGCGGTCCGCAGCTTCCAGTCCTCGCACGGCCTGTCCGTCGACGGCGAGGTCGGCCCGAACACCAAGCGGGAACTGTACGACACCGACGAGGCACCGTCGACCGGCCTGGACCTGCGGTCCTCGTCGTGCCCGGCGAACATCGTGGAGGGCCAGACCGGCGGCTGCGTCGCGACCCTGCAGGCGCTGCTCAACGGCCAGGGCCAGCACCTGGACGTCGACGGCGAGTTCGGTCCCGCGACCCTGGCGGCCGTGAAGTCCTTCCAGTCCTCGCGCGGCCTGTCGGTCGACGGCGAGGTCGGCCCGAACACCAAGAACGCCCTGTACTCCAACATCGGCGGTGGCGGCGGCAGCGGCGCCCCCGCCCCGATCAACCTGAACTCCGGCTCCTGCCCGACCGACATCGTCAAGGGCCAGCGCAGCGGCTGCGTCACCGAACTGCAGAGCCTCCTCAACCACCACGGCGCCGACCTCGCCGTCGACGGCGACTTCGGGCCGATGACCGACAGCGCGGTGCGGGACTTCCAGGCCGAGAAGGGTCTCGCGGTCGACGGCAGGGTCGGCCCGAACACCAAGGCCGCCCTCTACGGCGCGGTCACCCCGCCCACGTCTCCGCCGCCCGGCGGCGGCTACGCCAAACTCCTCGACGTCGCCGCCTCCGAGGTCGGCACGGTCGAGGGCAGCGCCCGGGCGAACAGCTACGGCGTGGCCGTCGGGCTCTCCCTGTCCACCAACAACTACGCCTGGTGCGCGACCTTCGTCAGCTGGGTGGCCAAGCAGACGGGTGCCACCTCCTACCGCAACAGCTACGTCTCCGGCTGGGTGAAGCAGGCCCGGGCCGGCAACTACCACCTGTCGGTGACGACCAACCCGCAGCCCGGCGACATCGTGGCCTTCGACTGGAACGGCGGGAGCAACTTCAACGACGGCCAGGAGCACATCGGCATCGTGCGCACGGTGAGCGGCGGTTCCTCCTTCACCACCGTCGAGGGCAACACCGGCAACCCCAACGGCGGCAAGGACGGCGTCTACGTCAAGAACCGCGGCACCAACCTGGGGTACGACGTGGTCTTCATCCGGGTCCGCTGACCGACGGCACGTACGGAAGCGGCGCCGCACCCGCGACCCGGGCCGGGTGCGGCACCGCTCCACGTCGAGGTCGCGTGCGCCACATCGTGCCGGTGTCCCGAAAGGCAAGAGGACTTGATACAGCCTAGATAGTCATCTGGCCGAGGCTCTTGCGTCATCCCTCGAGACTCCTCTGCCGAAGTGGCCGCCTACCGTGGATGGACCCGTGGCCGCCGCCTCACTCGGCGTCCGATGGCCCTAAGGTCTGTCCGGCGGATCATGGACGACGTGTTGCCGTTCCCGATGCTCTGAGCGGTCATTGCGCGACAGGTCTTTGATCGGCGCCGACGGTGTGAGGCAGAAGGGCGGAGGGCGTGCTGGGGCGGTCTGTTGCTTCTATCTCGTGGGGTGTCATCGCACTCCTCTTCTTGGGCACCACGGCGTATGCGGTGTTGCTCGGCAGCCTGGAGTTGGGCCTGGTCGGGGAAGCGGAGAACATCCCGATCGCGGCTTGCCAAGAGAAGGACGGGGGCCGGGGCGGCCCCTACGTCGAGTGCACTGGAGATCTGGCACAGAAGGCGCCCGATGCGGGCGTGACCCGGGTGACTGTGCGTTTCGACTACAGGCCAGGCCGAACGGTGGACGTCGTCAAAGCTCCGTGGGGTTCATGGCTTCCGATCGAAGACGGCGCCGTGGCATGGGCCACGCGTCTGCTGTTCAGCGCGCTTCCGCTAACCGCAGCGGCCGTGTGCTGCCGGCTGGCCGTACGAGCAGCGAGGAAGCCAGAGAGCGTAGAAGGGGCGGCCGGGCCGTCTCTGGGCCGTCCGGCGTCGACCGAGGTTCACCAACTATGACAAGTAATCACGGCAACAGCTCAGTTCAGCAGGGCATAAGAACGCGTTGGTCCAGGTGGGAGATGGACCGCACCACTCCCAGAATGCTGCAGGTTCTGCTCGTTGCCGTCCGGCAACCGCGTGGCCGTCCCCTGAATGGACTTGCGGCGACCGTCCAGCATCAGGCCCCGCAGGTAGCAGTCACTCTTGGCCCGCTGATCCCTCCTCGGCACCAAGGCGAACACATCAGCCATGAACTGCGCTAACACCGCCTGAACCTGCCCTACTTGGTATGCGTCCACACACGCAACATGCTCCCGAACAGGCCCGGCGGAAGGACCTGACGGAGTCCTGCTAGAAGGGAGGGTCGTTGGGGCCACGGTCGGCCTGAATGGCCGCGTCCCGCCGGCGGCTGGCCGCGTGCTGTTCGGCGAGGGAGGGCATTCCGGCGATGGCTTCGGCGGCGCGGCCATGCCGGATGAGCAGTTCGGCCACTTCCGACGGCAGCAGTTCGGCGTCCGCCCGCAGCAGGGCGAGAGCCTCCTCAAGGCGCCCCATGTCTTCCAGGATCCACGCCTTGCTGACCGTCAGGCCGTACATGTCCGGCGGCCGCGTCTCGGCGTAGGCGAGGGCCTCCTCGCGTCGGCCGGCCTCGCCCAGCAGCCAGATCCGGTTCGGGCCGAACCAGGACGGGTGCTCCTCGGCGAACTCGGCACTGCACTCGTCGAGGAGCGCCAGGGCGTCGTCCAGCCGTCCGGCTTCATTGAGCAGGTGGATGATGCCCTCGAAGAGGCAGGCGTCGTGGTACTCGAACGTCGGGCGACCCACCTCGACGGCTTCCTCGATCTGGCCCTGGCGGCCCAGCAGTTCGATCAGAGGCCAGCGGAAGCGGTCCGGATACTCTGCGGCCGCGATGAAACGCCGCAGCACGGCCTCGGCCTCATCGGCCTGCCCGTCGTCTTCGAGCGCCCGCGCGTAGTACGCGAGCGTGTCACTCGCACGCGCCCCGGTGCCCAGCACGCGCAGTTCCTCCAGGCGTCCGTGGCGCCGCAGGAGATCGGCGTAGGCGATCAGTGTGTTCTGGACCACGAAGTGCCCGGCTGCGATGTCTGCCCCAAGTATCCGTACGGCCTCGTCGACCCGGCCCGCACGCTCCAGGACCTGGGCTTGGAGGTCTTGCGCGTTGCTGGGGCGCAAACCCCATCGCTCCTCGCCGCGGGCGCTGCGGGCCCGCTGAGCTCGCGGCGCGATCAGCTCCAGGACCTGCTCATCACGACCCTGGCCCTCTGTCAGCTGGACGAGGGTGGACAGGATCCACTCCCCGTCCAGGTGCGGCGTGAGCACGGCGATGGCCTCGTCCAGCCTCCCCGCCTTGGCCAGCAGTTCCGCGAAGTCGTGGCACACCCACTGCGAGGCTAGGCCGTCCTCGTCCGGGCGGACGGCGTCCAGCGCCTGCTGCACTTTCCCGGCCTCGAACAGGACCTCGGCCCTCTCCCAGCGCGCCCGATTCCACCCGGCCTCGATGAACGGCTCCAGCACGTCCAGGGCTCGCTCGACCTCGCCCGTACGGGACAGCTCGCGAGCCGCAGCCTGGGCGCAGAACCATTCCCCCTGCTCCGATGCCTGAACCAGCAGCTCCACCTCCCCCCGCTCCACCAGCATGGTGACCAGGCGAGGAGATATTCCGCCGAGTGTCCGTGACTGCCACTCAAGATCATCAAGGTTCACGAGCCTGAGCGTATGGGCGGCCACTGACAATGAGCCTCTGAGCTTGTTCTGCCGGTGTCCACAGACTGCCCGAGGCGCCGGAACCTTACGGGGCCATGATCACTCGCGCCGAAGCAGCTCCCGGCCAAAGCCGTTCCACCGACCTTGTTGCTTGTGTGTCACGCCGACCGGGCTGCCCGACGATGGCACTTCCCCTCTACCACTCGCCTGGCCGGATCCAAGAAGGGCCGTTCCCCACTGCGGTCTGGGACGGTCCGATCGCTGCCGGGTTCAGCGCCGACGTGTGCTGGGAGTCCAGGCCTATCAGGTGCGAGGAAGCAGGTTCCGATCCAAGACCTGTTGGCCTTTGATTCCCCCTGCCCGGCCCCCTACGTTCGAAGTAGTCGACCGGTCGCCGAGCCAGCACCGGTCGTAGCATCGCTCCGATCCGACACGAAGGCAGAACACCGGCATGCGTATCACCACCCTGGGCGCCCACGGACCTGAGGCCGGCGTCATCGGCCTGGGCGCCATGGGCATGAGCTTCGCCTATGACATGGCCACCCCGCGTGACGAGGCCACTTCCGTCTCCGTCATCCACCAGGCCCTCGACCTGGGCGTGACCCTGATCGACACCGCCGACGTCTACGGCCCCTACACCAACGAGGAACTCCTCGGCCGCGCCCTGGCAGGCCACCGCGACCGTGCCGTCCTCGCCACCAAGGTCGGACTGGAGTCCATCGACCCCACCGGCGGCCCCGGCGGCTCACCGCTGGTCAAGCCCAACGCCCGGCCCGAGCACATCCGCGCCGCCATCGACGCCAGCCTGCGCCGCCTGGGCACGGACCACGTCGAGCTCTACCAGCTCCACCGCGTCGACCCCGACGTCCCGATCGAGGAGACCTGGGGCGCCATGGCCGAGGCCGTCACCGCCGGCAAGGCCCTCCACCTGGGCCTTTCCGAGGTCAACGTCGAGCAGATCCAGCGCGCCCAAGCCATCCACCCGGTCACGACCGTGCAGTCCGAGTTCTCCCTGTGGACCCGCGACGTCCAGGCCGAGGTCCTGCCCTACTGCACCCAGCACGGCATCGGCCTGCTGCCCTACTCGCCCCTGGGCCGCGGCTTCCTCGCCGGCCGCTTCGCCTCCTTCGACGAACTGCCGGAGAACGACCAGCGACGGCGCCTGCCGCGCTTCCAGGACGACAACCTGCGGGCCAACCTCGACATCGCGGCCAAGGTCCGCGAGGTCGCCGACCGGGCCGGCGCCACCCCTGCCCAGGTCGCCCTCGCCTGGCTCGTCGCCCAGGGCCCGCACGTCGTCCCCATCCCCGGCACCAAAACCCCGAAGTACCTCGCCGGCAACGCCGGCGCCGCCGACGTCCGCCTGTCCCCGGCCGACCTCGCCGACCTCAACGCCATTCCGGCCCCCGTCGGCGCCCGCTACTGACCGGGCCGCCCCTGGTGCCAACCGGCAGCGACCAAGAATGACCACGAGGGCGCGGGGCAATACCGCGCCCTCGTGGCGTGCCTTGCGTAACCCCAGGTAAGAAACTCCGGCCATACGGGTTCCCTGGAGAGGCTGGCCATCGAGCACGATGGGAACGTCCCCGCCCGCATTTTGCTGGACAGACGGAGCTCCTGGTCTGTCCCGAGCGACATGGGCAAACGGGCTCATCTTGTTCTGACGGCGCGATGGGGGTGGCTGTGCACGCCGCTCGATTCCGAAGAGAATCCCGATCGCAGCCCCCGTGTACCGCTGCTCCGTTTCACGCAGTAGCCAACCCCGCCTCCTTGGCAGTCGCGGTGCCACTGCTGCTTCGCCACGGGATAGAGGGGCTATCGCCGATCAGGGAGCCCTGGGCAGAGCTCGACACATTGGCTTCGGGCCGTCGTGGGGCCGTTCGAGGCGAGCCGACGACACGCAACGATGACAACCCCTCGACAGTCGCGATCCAGCTCAGAGGGATGATCGACAATCGCACCGCAGGTCGCAGGAGCAGCGCACTACTTCCAGGAGAACTGATCCGGCTAGAGCCTGTCTTCGGCATTTGTCCGTGAGATCGTCGTGCCCGTGATCGAGTCCTGGGTGATCGATGACGGCAGCACCGTCGCGTACCTTCTGAGGTGGTGCTGGAGACGCTTCGAGCGAGGATCGATAGTGGGCAGCTTGAGACGTGGCTGACCAGTTCATCCGGACGATTGGTGGCCTTCGTGACGAACACCGAACGCGCGATGGTTATGCTGCTCGACGGAGAGGGCGACCCTGGTGAGCATGCCGTGGACCCGGGAGCCCACGGGTCGAGCGGGGGGTTCGGCCCAAAGCCGCTACGTCGCCCTCGGTCCGATGGCCAGCAGGCGGTTGGTCCTGAGCGGCACCGGCGGCCTGCTACGAATGACGGGGCCGGTCGGTCCGCGTAAAGACGCCGGTGACCGTGTGCCCTGGGACGAGATAGCGGTCGGTGTTAGGCAGTGACACTTCCACGAGACGTCCCTCGCACAGCGTCCATAGACCGAAGCAGTCGTCCTCTTCGTCCTGGATGAGCACCTGCACCGAGTACGGGTCGGGCCACGGCAATGACTCCAGATAGGCGAGCAGCCCGTGCCAGTTCAGCCGCATGATCTCTACGGCCCAAGCATCGAACCAACTTCCGCCGATCGACTCGAAGCATTGATGCCACTCTCGACCCTCATCAGGCCGAGTGAGCGGCTCCATGACCTCGTGCGCGTCCTTGGCGATGACGATGACTTGGGCGAATCTGCTCACCGGGCGAGTATTTCGAAACGCAGCTGGGGCTGTACAGCAGCGAAGTACGGTAACCACCGTGACCGAGAGCGACCGGCAGCAGCCCCAAGCAACCGCTGACGTGCCAGGCAGACTTCAGCGACCGTCGCGCCCATAGTTCGCATCGAGGGGTTCAGGCGTGCCGCGGTCGTGCCACATGAGGTGGTGCCGAGCGTGGAGCCACGGGGAACAGCGGTGAGAGCGCCATTTTGCCCTAGGTCAGCGGCAGCCCAGGTGAGGCATGATCAGCAGCCTCGGCCTTCCAAACTGGTGCCACCAACAGCAGCGGCGTGTTCCTGGCATCTACTGCCGGATCACTCGATCCACTCCGCTTCGACATCGTCGGGGACCCAGGGGAACGGTATCCACGGGTGCCTCGCGGGCCGGTGGGCATCGAGGTCGAATGCGAGAACAGCGTCGACGAAGGCGCGAGGCGGCAGATAGCCATGGTCGACAACGTAGTGGCCGATCAGTCTCGGGGCCGCAAAGGCAGCACCGGACACGCCCGGGACGCGGATCTCGCCGCTGCCCCAACTGGCGCTGTGGTTACCGGGCCGCGATGTGTACCACGGGTGCGGATCGTCGAACGGGATCTCGCAGAAGTCGCAGGGGTGGATGCCGAGCATGAGATTGATCGCTTGCGCCTCGATGATGGCCAGCAGATTGTCCGTGAAGCCGACGGGGGCCGGCCCGGATGTCCAGGGCTCGTCCCCGCTCAGCCAACCGACGTTGAGGCGCTCATACGGCGGCTGAAAGCACACGAATCGCAGGCTGTTGGGGTCGGGGTCGGGGAACGTGTCGCCGTCGTTGGTGTACTCGTAGCGGCTGAGATCCTCGTAGAACATCGACTCATCAGACCACCATTGCAGCCGCTGTGGCCAGCGAGTTCCCGGTGGCGACGGCTGAGTGTCCAACTGCACTACAACGGCCCCGCACGTGCGCACACAACCAGGACGCTCGCGGACGTTCCGCCCAGGTCACGAGCGGTTCGGCCGCAGGTGGCAGGGTCGCTCGCATTACTTCGGGACGAAGGGGCGCGTTCGAGTAGCTATTGCCGTCCGCGCCGCCACCAGCGTCGACGCGAGCGAGGTATGGAAGCTTGCAGGAGACGGATTTCAAGACTGCGGGCCACGGCACTGAGCCTCAGCCGACCGAGGAGGGCCACCCTTCCCAGCCCCTGAGCAGTGGCCTGTCAGCCGCGTCACTAGGGTGGCTGGCCACCGACCTCAAGGGGAGTCCGCCATGGGTGTTCATCCCGACGTAGCCGTACTGCTGGATCTCGTGCCCACAGACTTCGCCGGCAGGGAGCAAATCGACTGGGCTGCAGCCGAGGTTGCGCTCGAAACGAGGCTTCCGGCTGACTACAAGTCCATGCTGGACGTCTACGGCATGGGGGATATCGGAGACCTCGTCATCCTTTCCCCACTCCCGAGTGACGTGCGCGGGTGGGAGTCATGCCACATGGGCGGCATGACAGCCAGTCTGCGCTGGCTGTGGGAAGAGGAGAATGGCATACCAGGGGTGACGCTCGGGGCCGAGGCGGTGCTGCCCTGGGGTTCGGGCATGAATGCCAACGAGATGGGCTGGCTCACGAACGGCCCGGATCCCGACAAGTGGCCTGTCATTGCTTGGCGACGCCAGCACTCCTGGAAGGAGCGGCCCTGGGCCTTGTTCGACTGCGGCATGGTGCAATTCATCACCCGCATGATGCTCGGCCAGTTCGACTCCTGTCCTCTCGGTGACGCATCGCTGTGGAAGCAAACAGGAACGTTCGTCAGCTGGCGCGAGCAGCGTCGCCGACTCATCGCCGGGCTGGACCCACAAACCGGCGAGCCCAACCCATATGCCGAGATGTATCCGATCACCGAGGACTGGCCGTAGCCCCGCGTAAGTCAAGACGGCCGCGCCAAGACAGCGTCCCGGGCAGCTGATCCTTGGGCAGGGCGGTGACGGCGCGGTCGGGGGCTCGGGTCCTCCCCCGGCGCTGATGCGGACGCCTGGGCAGTCCAAGTGCGAGAAGGCTCCCGCCGTGGTCGGGCGGGACACTGTGAGGCGCGGGCGACGAATCCGGGGCGTGGGGTCGTTCTGCTTCAATGGTTACGATATGACTGATCTGATCTTGAGCGGGGCGCCGCTGGACTTCGAGCTGGTGCGGGCCGCTCAGGCAGGCGATGCGGGTTCTCTGGGGCTGCTGCTCGCCAGGCATCAGGCGACCATGCACGGAGTCGCCCTCGCCATGCTCGGTCACAGCCCGGATGCCGAGGACGCGGTGCAGGAGGCGGCGCTCATCGCGCTGCGGCGCATCGGGGATCTGCGGGATCCGGACGCCGCCGGACCGTGGCTGCGCATGGTGGTCCGCAACGTCTGCCGTGCCCAGCTGCGCAAGAGGTCGGCGGTGCCCGTGGCCGAGCTCGAGGGGTTCGTCGCCATGGACCGCTCGGGCGGCCCGCCCGACCCGGCGGACGTGCTGGACGAGCACGTGCTGCAGGACTGGATCTGGAGTGCGCTGGAGAAGCTGTCACCCGCGCTGCGGCTGGTGACCATGCTGCGCTACTTCACGGACGTCACTTCCTACGAGGAGATCGCGCTGCTGTGCGGCACCCCCGTCGGCACCGTGCGCAGCAGGCTCAGCCAGGCGCGTACGAAGCTGGCCGGTGCGCTGGTGAGCATGGGCGACCAGGTCCACGACGACGCCGCCTCACGCACCGCGCGGCACCGCCGTCTGGCCGAGGAGACCATGCTGGCGGGCCATCGCGGCGAGCTCGCCTCGGCGTGGACGGAGTGGCGGTCACCCCGGCTGGAGGTGACATGGCCGACCGGCAAGCACACGGACCTCGCCTACCTGGGGTTCTCCTTCGCCCGCGACGTTTCCGACGGCGTCCGCCAGAAGCTGCTGAACGTGGTGGCCAGTCGCGAGGTGGTCATCTGGGAGGCGGCCATCATCAGCCCGCCGGAGGACCCGTTCCACTGCCCGCCCAGCGTGGTCTGGGTGCATCACCTGGACCGGAAGGGTGACGACAGGCTGCGCCTGTACCACCCGCGCCGCCGCCGGGCCGGCCTCGCAAACAATCTTGAAGGCTGATCGAACCTTTCCGGGGTTCACCGCATCGTGTGGGTATGAAAGCCATCCATCACGAGGCGGAGCACGGCGAGCGTGCTGCCGAGGTGCGCACCGTCGCGGTCGACGGCGTGCGCCAGGTCTACCAGGTCGCAGGTGACGGGCCGGTGTGCCTCGTGCACTCCGGAGGCCCCGGTGTGCACCCTGAGTACCTGCGCGTACCCGCACTGGAACCGCATCTGACCATGGTCTACCTGGACCCCGTCGGATCGGGCGACAGCGACCTGCTGCCGGACGGGGACTACTCCACGTCCCGCTACGCGCGCTTCGCCGCGGCCGTACTCGACGACCTCGGGGCGCCGACCGCCTACGTCCTCGGCCACTCGCACGGCGGTTTCGTCGCGCTGCAGTTCGGCCTCGAGCACCCCGACCGCCTCGACGGGCTGATCCTCTACGACACCGCGCCCGTGTACGGGCCGGAACTGATGGAGGCGGCGTCCAAGGAGATGGCCGTGTTCGTCCAGCGCTGGCCGGACCGGCCCGAGGCGGCCGAGGCGGGGCGGGTGTGGGAGGCCCGGATGTCGGGGACGCTGGGGGTCGTCGACGACGCGTCGAAGGAGCGCTACCTCGGCACCCTCCTGCCCGCCTACTTCGCCGACTACCGCGCGACGGTCGCGCAGGTGGGCAGGCCCACCCTGCGGGCGACCCATGACCCGAATCGGCTCCCGGCCGACTGGGACGTACGGAACCGGCTCGGCACGATCCAGGCGCCGGCGCTGGTGATCGTCGGCACCTACGACTTCATCTGCCCGCCCCGCTTCGCCTACGAGATCCACGCCGGCATGCCGGACGCGCGGCTGTGCGAGCTGACCGCGAGCGGCCACTTCGGGCACATCGAGGAGACCGAGCGGTTCGTCGCCGCCGTCCTCGACTTCGTCACCACCACCGACAAGGGGAACCAAGCATGAGCACCACCGTGCCGACCGGCCTGGCCGAAGAGACCGAGATCAAGGCATACACCGACTTCGTGACGGGCGCGCCGGCCGAGGTGCTCGGCGCCCTGGGCGTCGGTGCGCGGCAGTTCGGCTCCGCGCGGGCGCTCGCGGTTCGCGAGGACCCGAGCCGCTTCTTCAACCGGGCCGGGGGATTCGGGCCTGCCGAGCCGGTCACGGCGGACGTCGTGGAGCAGGTGTGCGAGTTCTACCGCGCTCAGGGCGTGCCCCAGGGCTCGTTCATGATCGCGCCGTCAGTGCTGCCGTCGGATTGGGCCTCGACCGCGCAGAAGTGGAACCTCACCGAGGGCACCCGTTTCGCCAAGCTCGGCTGCGAGGTCACGGCAGTTCTGGCCGGGGCCGACGGTGTCGCCGCGCTCGACCCGGACCTGCGCGTCGGCCTCGTCGGGCGTGACCAGGCACGCGAGTGGGCCACCGTGATGATGACGACCTTCGGCTTCGCCACGCCGGCCATGATCGACATGGCCGCGGCATGCGTGGGCAGGCCGGACTGGCGGCAGTACGCCGTCTGGGAAGGCGAACGGATCGTCGCGGTCGGCAGCATCTTCGTGAACGGTGACTGTGCCGACATGTTCGGCGGGGCGACGCTGCCGGAATGGCGCGGCCGCGGCGCCCAGTCGGCACTGCTCACCGCCCGCGCCCAGGCAGCCCACGAAGCAGGCTGCCGATGGCTCGTCGCCGAGACCGGGGCGGAAGGCCCCGGCGACCACAACACGTCCCTGCACAACATGAAGCGCGCCGGGTTCGAGCCGCTGTACGAGCGGGTCACCTGGGTGTGGGGCGGGTAGCCGGACCGGAAAGGCCGGACGCCCGCGGTCAGGCCCGAAGCCTGACCGCGGGCGTCTTCGGCCGGCCGGGTCCGGCTGTCGGCTGCACGCCTACGGCAGCGTCGCGGGAGCCGGGCGGCGGGGCCGGAGCTTGGCGGCCACCATGGCGGCGAACACCACGGCCCAGAACGCCGCGGCGATCCAGACCTCCCAGCGGCCCATGCTCGTCATCCACGAGGTGCCGGTCGCGCGTCCCAGCTCGTGCGTGGTGACCGCGTACATGCCGACCGGGAAGACGAGGTTCCACCAGCCGAGGTCGTAGCGCAGCGGAATGCGGCGCACCGCGTGCCGCCATACGCCCAGGGCCAGCAGAAGGGGGATGAGCCAGCTGGAGAACGACCACAGGACGACGGACGACCCGACGAGGAGCGGGCGCGACAGCATGGTGCTGCCCGCGGGGAGTGCCATCAGCCGCACTGCGGCGAGGACGGCGATCGCCGCCGCCCCCATGAAGATCCAGACGGACGTCATGAGGCCTTCCGGACGGACCGGCCGGGCCAGCAGCCTGGCCAGGACGATGGCGGCGGTCAGCAGGTACTGCACCAGACCGACGGCCCAGCACACCACCGCCAGCACCGGCAGGACGTTGCCGGGGGTCACCCGGGCCAGCGCGGCCGCCGCGACCGCCACCGATTCCGATCCCACCGCCCACAGGAACCAGGTGCCGTTCACCTGGTCGAACGAGGGGCCCCGTTTCAGGGTGGTGATGAGCGCGAGCGGAATGCCGTAGTCCAGCACCACCCACCCCAGTGCCCCGAACGCCAGGAACGCCCATGCGACCGTGGTGTGACCGTCGGACGCGAAGCGCGCGGCCAGCACGTTGGCGGAGATGGCGACGGTGAGGAACGCGAAGGCGCGCGGCCCCAGGAAATCCGCGACGAACCGCTCGCGCTGCCGCAGCAGCCGCCAGCCGTAGGCGGGCAGCAGTACCGCGAAGCCGGCCAGTGCCACCCACAGCAGTACGGCGGAGGCGGTGCCGGCGCCGTTGACGTACAGGGCGGTGGAGACGATGCCGGTGCCCATGACGAACGCGAGCGCGCCCGCGTTGAGGTCGGCCACCGCGGCGGAGAGGGCCGCGCGGCGCCCGGAAGGCGCCGTCTCATCGGTCCTGCGGCAGATGATCTTGGCCATCACGCATCCTCCGGCCGCTGACGCGGTAGCAGCATTTTACTGGTTTGTGCATTTCATTGTCTTTCGGGCACCTAGGCGGTCCGGGGGCCGTCGGGCACCGCGGTAACAGCGGCCCGCGCCAGGGACTCCATCACGCTCTCCGCGACGGCCTGTGCGGTCAGTCCCGCTTCCGCGAGGATCTCGGCGCGCGTGGCCTGCCGGGGAAAGCCGTCGGCCACCCCCAGGGCACACACCGGGGTGCGGATGCCGGCCTCCTGCAGGGCCTGGCCCACCGCGGTGCCCACTCCCCCGGTTCGCAAGCCGTCCTCGACCGTGACGACCAGGGCGTGCTCGGCGGCGAGGGCGGGCAGCTCACCGGGCAGCGGCTTGACCCACAGCGGGTCCACCACGGTGACCTCCACACCACGCTCGGCGCAGAGCCCCGCCGCCTCGAGGGCGACCGGGGCCATCGTCCCGACGGCGACCAACAGGACGCCGCCGGAACCGGGGGCCGCCTCACGCAGGACGTCGACCGCACCGACGCGACCGGCCGCCGGGATCGCCGGGCCGACCGCGCCCCGCGGGTAGCGCAGGACCGTCGGCGCGTCCGTGATCGCGACGGCCTGCCGCAACTGCTGCCGCAGCGTGTGCGCGTCACGGGGAGCCGCGATCCGCAGGCCGGGGACGGCCTGGAGCATCGCCAGGTCCCACAGCCCGTTGTGGCTGGGTCCGTCGTCACCGGTGACTCCGGACCGGTCGAGTACGAGGGTCGCACCGAGACGGTGCAGGGCGAGGTCCATCAGCACCTGGTCGAGTGCGCGGTTCAAGAAGGTGCCGTAGAGGGCGATCACCGGGTGCAGTCCCGCCATCGCCATCCCGGCGGCCGAGGCGACCGCGTGCTGCTCGGCGATCCCGACGTCGAAGAACCGTGCCGGATGGCGTGCGGCGAAGTCGTTCAGACCGACCGAGCCGGGCATGGCCGCGGTGATCGCCACGACGTCCGGGTGCGCGTCCGCCAGCTCCACCAGTTCCCGGCCGAACACCGCCGACCAGGTCGGAACGGCGGGCCGCAGGGGACGTCCCGTCTGCGGGTCGATGGCGCCGATGCCGTGCAGATGGTCCTCCTCGTCCTCCTCGGCGGGCGCGTATCCGAGCCCTTTGCGCGTGATGCAGTGGACGACGACGGGCGCGCCATGGGCCTTGGCCCGCTCCAGGGCCGCTTCCAGGGCGGGGATGTCGTGGCCGTCGACCGGGCCGAGGTAGTGCAGGCCCAGCGCGCCGAAGAGCGAGTGCGGCGTCACGGCGTCGGTGGAGCCGTCTGCGAGGCCTGCACGCAGCCCCTCCTTGATGCCCTCCTTGGCGGCGTGCAGGGTGCGGTGCAGCGCCCGCCCGGGCGTCCCGGCACCGCCGAGGGCCTGTTTGCCCCAGCCCGCCAGACGCTCGTAGCCCGCGTGGGTGCGCAGGGCCGCCAGGTGCCGCGCGAGTCCGCCCACGGTCGGTGCGTACGAACGGCCGTTGTCGTTGACGACGATCACCACGGGCCGGTCGGGGGCCTCCGCGATGTTGTTCAGGGCCTCCCAGGCCAGTCCGCCGGTGAGCGCTCCGTCGCCGACGACGGCGACGATGTGCCGGTCCTCCCCTCCCGCGAGCTGTCCGGCCTTGGCCATGCCGTCGGCGTACGACAGGGCCGCCGACGCGTGGGAGTGCTCGATGTGGTCGTGCGCGGACTCCTCCCGGCTGGGGTACCCCGACAGGCCGCCGCGCTGCCGCAGGCCGGTGAACTCACCGGCCCGCCCCGTCACGATCTTGTGGACGTACGCCTGGTGCCCGACGTCCCACAGCAGCCGGTCACGCGGGGAGTCGAAGACCCGGTGCAGTGCCAGGGTCAGCTCCACCACGCCGAGGTTGGGCCCCAGATGGCCGCCTGTCGCGGCGACGTGCCGGATCAGGAACTCGCGGATCTCCCCGGCGAGCCGGACCAGTTCCGGATGGCTCAGGCCCCTCAGGTCCGCGGGCCGGTTGATCCCTGCCAGCAGGCTCATGCCGCTGCTCCTCATCGATGCCGCTGTGCCGTCGGCGGATGCACCCGCCGCTCGGACCGACCTGTGCGGCCCCATCGCCTTGACGACGGTAGATCCGGGAGGGCACGGGAACGGACGGTCCTGCGTGCCACGGCGGCCTCACATCAGGACATCGGCCCGGCGGCCGCCCGCGGGCCGCCCGTCGCCGCGTCACGGAGCGCGCACGCACCACGCGGTGTCCTGATCCGAGGGCTTCTTGTCCCCCCGCCCGCCATCAGCTGCGTGGGCAAGCCCGGTTATGTCTGTAGGGCCGCGAGCTCGCGGCCGGTGAACCCACCCCGGGGAAGAAGCATGACCGACCGCCATCCGGCCACCGCCACACGGCAACCTCCGCCCATCCTGTGGAGCCTGGGTCTGCTGCACGGCGAACTGCGGGCGACGCACGGCCTGTCGCTCCACGACTACCTCATTCTCGGTGCCCTCGCGGAGGCCGAGGGGCGGCCCGTGCCCCTGACGCGGCTGTCGGCACTCCTGCGTGAGACGCGGACCCGGATCGCCTCCCTGCTCACAGGCCTGGAGGCGGCAGGACTTGTCGAACGCAGTCGTGGGACCGGAGATCGCAGAACGATCGAAGTGACCCTGACCGAAGCAGGACGTGCCAGGTTCACCGACGCCGAGCGGGCCGCACACGAGCGGCTGCGCCGGCATTTCGTCCTGTGACCGGTGCACCCGCAGCGGTCGTCAGCAGGGCACACCGAGGCCTGTCGACGAGCCCCGGAAGAATCTTGGGCGGTGATGTCGAGAACCCGTGGCCGGCTCCGTCCCCGGGGTGAAGGCGGCCACAATGGGTCGCACCGGCACCAGGGAGAACCACGATGGCCAAGTACCTGCTCCTCAAGCACTACCGCGGCGCACCGGCCGCCGTGAACGACGTGTGCATGGACCAGTGGACGCCCCAGGAGATCTCCGACCACGTCCAGTACATGCAGGACTTCGCCGCCCGCCTGGAGAAGACCGGCGAGTTCGTCGACGGCCAGGCCCTCGCCCCCGAAGGCACCTGGGTCCGCTACGACGGCGAAGGCCGCCCACCCGTCACCGACGGCCCCTTCGCCGAGACCAAGGACCTCATCGCCGGCTGGATGGTCATCGACGTCGACACCTACGACCGCGCCGTCGAACTCGCCGGAGAACTCTCCGCCGCCCCCGGCGCCGGCGGCAGGCCCATCCACGAATGGCTCGAACTCCGCCCCTTCCACGCCGCCCCGCCCACCATCACCGAATGACCACCCCCATCGACGAGGCCCGGCTCCGCAGCCTCACGCCGGGCGTCCTCGCCGTCCTCGTCCGCCGCGGAGCCGACTTCGCGGCGGCCGAGGACGCCGTCCAGGACGCGCTGGTCGAGGCCGTCCGCGTCTGGCCGGCCGACCCGCCCAGGGACCCCAAGGGCTGGCTGGTCACCGTGGCGTGGCGCCGGTTCCTGGACGCGACGCGGGCGGACACCGCCCGCCGCCGCCGTGAGGACCTCGTCGACCGGGAACCGGACCCCGGGCCCACGCCCGCGGCCGACGACACGCTCCAGCTGTACTTCCTGTGCGCCCACCCGTCGCTGACGCCCTCGTCCGCGGTCGCGCTCACGCTGCGCGCCGTGGGCGGGCTGACGACCCGCCAGATCTCCCAGGCCTACCTGGTGCCCGAGGCGACCATGGCGCAGCGCATCAGCCGGGCCAAACGCACCGTCTCCGGCGTGCGGTTCGACCAGCCCGGCGACGTCGCCACCGTGCTGCGCGTCCTCTACCTGGTCTTCAACGAGGGCTACTCCGGCGACGTCGACCTCGCCGCCGAGGCCATCCGCCTGACCCGGCAGCTCGCGGCCGCGATCGACCACCCCGAGGTGGCGGGGCTGCTCGCCCTCATGCTGCTCCACCACGCCCGGCGGGCCGCCCGGACCGCGCCCGACGGCAGCCTGGTGCCGCTCGCCGAACAGGACCGCGGCCGGTGGGACACCGGGGCCATCGCCGAGGGCGTCGGGATCCTGCAGGCGGCACTGGCCCGCGACCGGCTCGGCGAGTTCCAGGCGCAGGCCGCCATCGCGGCACTGCACGCCGACGCGCCCACCGCCGAGGAGACCGACTGGGTGCAGATCGTCGAGTGGTACGACGAGCTGACGCGCCTGACCGACAGCCCGGTCGTCCGCCTCAACCGCGCGGTCGCCGTCGGCGAGGCCGACGGACCGCGCGCCGGGCTGGCGGCGCTCGCGACGCTGGACGACTCGCTTCCCCGGTACACCGCGGTGGCGGCCCACCTCCACGAGCGCGACGGCGACCTGACGACGGCGGCACGGCTGTACGCCGAGGCGGCCCGCAAGGCACCCAACCTCGCCGAGCGCGACCATCTGACGCGCCAGGCCGCCCGCCTCAACTCCCGCCGTGGTGGCTGACGGTAGGTGGATGCGGTAGCCCGGTGCTCCGGCCCGGGAACCGGTGCCGGGATGAATCTCGGCCGACATGGGCGCACTCTGGAGATAGGCCCCGTTTCCGCACGTGCCGAATGGGCCTTCGGAACGGGGCTGTGGCTGCAGGCCGCTGCCCGCGATGGGCTGTGGCCGATCCATCCACGGGAGCCCGGAGGCCCTCGTAGGCCGGGGGCCGGTGTGCCGGCTCGTTCCGGGCGGCATTGATGGTCTCTTCAGTACCTCAGCGTTGCTCTCGCGCCGGGCGACCGTGGCAACTACCGACATGCACGGAAGGACACGCCATCATGAGGCGCAAGACACTGATCGCCACCGTGGCTGCCGCCGCCGCACTGGCCGGAGCGGCAGGCTCGACGTCGGCCGCCGTCGCGGCCGACCACCCTCAGAGCACGGTCTCCGTGGTCGCCGACGACGGCGGGGGCGACGACGACGGCGGGGGCGACGACGGTGACGGCGGCGGCGACTACGGTGACTGAAGGTGACTCCCGCAGCTGACAGCGCGGACGCCACCCCACACGCAATGCGTCTTCTCCAGGCCGGCGGTGCCACCCGCTGACCTGTCGAGGTCTCATCGCCATCCGCGGGTCCCCGCCGCTCCATCGCGGCGAGGACCCGTTCGTCGCTTCCGGCCCCTGGTGGTGCGGCGGCCGTGGTGGAGTAGGGTCTCCCCACGTCACGCCGCACACACCGCATCGGGGATCAGCCTGTGACGCCGTACTCCCTGGCCTTCTCCATGGACGTCATCACCACCGGCACCGTGCTGGGCGTGGACCCCGCGGATTCCCCCGACCGCGCGACCGAGGTCCTCGGCCCGGATTTCGCCGAGAACGCCTTCGGCTCCCTCCGCATGTGCCGTGACTACGGCCTCGTCGAGTTCTACTGGGGCCGGAATGCCGCCGGCGACCCCTGGTCGGGGCACCACTTCAGCATGCAGGTGCACCGGCTGGCGTTCGGGGGCGGCACGCTCGTCAACGACGAAATACGCGCCATGTACGGCAGGTTCACTCCCAGGCTTCGCTTCGACAAGCTCCGGCGCCTGCTGGACCGGCGCGGTGTCCCCCTGCTGGAGATCCCCGAACTCCCGGCGAACGCCCCGTACTTCCATACGTTCTGGCAGCCCGGTTCCCATGTGGCCGTCTCGGTCATCGGCACCTACGGCGAGTACAGCACGCCCGACAATCTGCGGGTCGGCGACGTGTACAGGATCCAGGCACCGGTCCCCGCCGAGGAAGTGGAGTGGCGGAGGACCCTGAAGAGGTGAGGGATTCCGGCCCGCACAGCACCCAGGCGGCCGGCGAGGCCGTCTGGAGTGAGTACCAGGCTCTCACCCGCGCGTTCCCGCGGGCCTGGAAGCTCGGCCTGAACCTGGCCTTCTACCGGTGCTTCGCCGTGCCGTCCATCGCCCGCGTGCTGATGTCCACGGGCAGGATCACCGGGCAGCCGATGGTGCGCGCCAAGGCCACCGGGGCCGCCCTCTTCCAGCTGATCGAGGAAGGACCCGACGGCGAGGCGTCCGCCCAGGTCCTGGAGCGCCTGCGCCGCGTCCACCGCGAACTGCCCGTCGACAACGACGCCTTCGTCTACGTGCTCGGCCTTTTCTGCGTCCACCCGCTGCGGTTCATGGCCGCCTACGGGCCGCGCCGCCCCACGGCGGCCGAGGAGGAGTCCGCCCATGCCTTCTACACGCTGGTCGGGCACCGGCTGGGCATCCGGCCGATCCCCGCGACGTACCGCGAGCTCGCCGACGCCCAGGACGCCTACGAGCAGCGCTTCTTCCGGGAGACGCCCGAAGGCCTGGCGCTGTGGGGCGCCTCCCGTCAGGTCTTCACGGAGCGCCTGCCCGGCCCCTTCTCCGGGATCGGACCGCTGCTCGCCGAGGCGTTGATGGGCACGGCCGGCACGGCCCTGGGCATCCCCGACCGGCCCCGCACGACAGCGCTGGCCGGGCGCCTGCTTCGCCGGTACCTGGGCCGCGACGGCGCGTCCCCCTGAGTGCCCACGCGGTGGCCGGCCGACCCACACCGAGTACGGATCGGAGCGTCCGACCACCGCACGGCTGCAACTCGCCCTGCCACCCGGCACGGACGAGGACGAGCCCTCGGCACCCTGGCGACTCCGCACCGCTGCACCGGCCCGCGCGCCTTCCGCCTTCGCACCGCTGCCTTCCATGGCCCGGGCGTACTCGCCCAATCCGCGCCGCCGACCGGCCCCCACAGCCTCGACCTGCACCAGGGCGCCGTGCACATCGCCGCCGGGAACGGATGGAGTGGGTCGGTGAACTGACGCCGGGACAGGCCCGGCGGCAGATCACTTGGTGGCGTAGATGGCCGTGTAGCCGCCGATGAGGGGACGGGCCTCCGTCCTGGAGAAGCCTGCCGCCGCCAGCCAACCGGTCGCGTCGGCGACGGTGTACTCGGAGCCGGCTTCCGTGTCGATGAGCATGTTCAGCGACACCATGAAGCCGTAGGTGTTGTGCCGTCGGCCGTCGTCGATCATGGCGTCGTAGACGATGAGCGTGCCGCCTTCGGGCAGGGCGTCGTAGGCCTTGCGGAGCAGGAACTGCCGCTGTTCGAGGTTCCAGTCGTGGAGGATCTGCCCCATGACGTAGACGTCGGCCGGGGGAAGGGGGTCGGAGAAGAAGTCGCCGCCATGGAAGGAGAGGCGGTCGGTCAGGCCGTGCGCGGCGGCGAATTCCTCGAAGACCGGGCGTACCGGGGGAAGTTCGAAGACGGTTCCGGTCGTCTCGGGGTGGGATCGCAGCACTGCCGCGGGTACGGCTCCCAGAGCGCCGCCGAGGTCGACCACGTGCCGGCGGCCGGTCCAGTCGAAGTCGGCGGCGAGTGCCCCGGCGAGGGGTGTGCTGACACCGTTCATGCCGTTGAGGAAGTTGCGCCACGCGACGGGGTCTTGGCTCAGCGTGGCGAAGAAGGGGGCTCCGGTGTGCGTGACCTCGTTCTGCTGGGTGCCGGTTCGCAGGGCATCGGTGAGGTTGTCCCAGAAGCCGAAGAGACGGGCGTTGGCCATCTCCAGGATGCCGCCGATGTAGGAGGGCTTGGCCTGGTCCAGGAAGACCTCGGACGCGGGGCTGTTGCGGTAGACACCGTCGTCGTCACGGTCCAGCAGGCCCAGCGACACGAGGGCGTCGAGGAAGTCCGCGGAGGACCTGGGGTGGAGGCCCGCTTCGGCGGCGAGGGACGCGCGATCGCGACCGCCCCGGGCCAGGACGGTGAATATCTCCAGCTCCACCGCGCTCAGCAGTGTCTTCGAGGCCATGAATCCCAGACCCAGCTGAAGGATCGGCTCGGGGGTGATCGATTCGTCGACGGTCACATGTATCTCCACTCACTCAACAACGGTTTCTCAGGTTGGTCGCTTGTCGCGGTCTCGCACCGCCGACCCGGGCGGGACGGGCCGCGCCCCGGGTTCAGAGCGTCTTGATCTGGCCGCCGTCGATGAGCACCTCGGCCCCGTTGATGTTGCCCGCCACCGGCGAGGCCAGGAAGACGGTGAGGTCGGCCACCTCCTGCGGCTCGGTGATCCGGCCCGAGGTGATGCCCATGCTCTGGGGGACCACGACGTCCAGGGCCTCCTGCGCCGTGGTGCCGGCGGCCGCGGCGGTGGCGTCCGCGAAGGCGCCCGGGGCCGTCCAGAACGGGGTACGGACCGGGCCGGGGGAGATCGCGTTGACGCGGATGCCCTTCGGCGCGAACTCCTCGGACAGCGACTTGCTCAGGTTGGTCAGCGCGGCCTTGGCGGCCGAGTAGTCCACGACCATCGGGAAGGGCGTGCGGGCGTTGATGGAGCTGATGTTGACGATGGCCGCGCCTTCGGCCTCGGCCAGGTGCGGGAGCGCGGCGCGGCTGGCGCGGACGGCACTGAAGAAGGTCAGGTCGAAGATCCGCTGCCATTCGGCGTCGGTGACCTCGAGGAACCCGCCGCGCGGTTCGGCGGCGCCGACGTTGTTGACGAGGATGTCGATCCGCTGGTGGCGCTCCGCCGCGCGGCGGACCAGGGTCTGCGCCCCCTCCGGTGTCGCCAGGTCGACGGGCACGATGGTGACGTCGTAGGCGGTCGCCAGCGCGTCGAGTTCGGGTGTCGAGTTGCGGCTGCCGGCGACGACCCGGACGCCTTCGCGGGCCATCGCCTCGACGACGGCCAGGCCGATGCCCTTGCTGGCTCCGGTGACGACGGCGACCTTGTTCTTGAGGTGCAGTTCCATGAGGAATCCTTTGTGGAGTGATCAATACAGAATTACGGCAAGCGGGAACCCGGCCCACACGGTGTGCGCCGGAGCCCGCCCGTGGTCAGCCCAGGGCGCGCATCGCCACCGCGAGGGCGTCCTCGACGAAGGACCGCCCAAGACGCGCCCGGCCGACGACCCGCAGGCCCTGGACGAAGGTGGTCAGGAAGCGGGCCAGCTCGACCGGGTTCTTGTCCGGCGCCAGCTCACCCCGCGACCTGGCCCGCTCCAGGGCCCCCGCCAGGGACGACTCGACCTGCCGCATCGCCGCGACGACACGTTCGGCCGCCGGGGGCCGGCTGCCGCACTCGGTGGCGGCGTTGACGACGAGGCAACCCCGCGACGGATCGGTCAGGTCCGCCTCGATCATGGCCACGAGAACCTGTCGCACCGCCGGCCGGATCTCGGTCGCGTGCTCGAGGATCTTCACGAGGTCGTCCGCCTGGAGGGCGGAGTAACGCTCGAGGGCCCGGAGGTAGAGCTGTTCCTTCGAGCCGAAAGCCGCGTAGAAGCTGCCGCTTCCGATCGACAGCTCGTCGAGGAGGTCCTGCAGGGAGGTCTCGGCGTAGCCGCGACGCCAGAACAGGTCCATCGCGCGGTCGACCGCCTGGTCGACGTCGAACTCCCTGATCCGTCCCATGCCCGGAAGCCTAGCACGATTCTGGATTGCTCAATAAAGTAAACGTTCCGGGGGCCGTCTCGCCCGCTGCGGTCCTCACCGGGCTCAGAGGGATGCCAGCCAGGCCGCGGTCTCGTCGGGGTGGGCGAAGCGGAGGGTGTCCAGCGGAGCGAAGCGCGGATCGCCGACCCGGCGCTCGATCTCGAGGCGACGGCCCGCGTGCTGGGACCAGGACCACCAGGCAGGATGCTCCCGGCTCAGCCAGCCGGTGAGGGTTTCCCTGTTGCCCCCGAAGACCGCCTCGCGCGTGACGGTGCGCCGCACGGACCGGCGCAGGACGCGCGGCATGATGACGCGCCTGGGGTAGTCCAGCCACACCACGGTGTCGGCCCGCCCCCACAGCAGGTCACGAACCTCCGGGTAGCCGAGGGAGTCGACCACCCAGCGGGGCCCGGCGGCGAACCCCGCCACGTCCTCGGTGAACGCGCCGTTCACCGCCCAGCCGGGGCCGTTGAAGTACAGCGCGTCCATCTCGTGGTACGGCAGGCCCAGTCGACCGCTCACCGCACGGGCGAGCGTGGACTTGCCCGCGCCCGTGGCGCCCACCACCAAGATCCGTTCCACGAACGTGCACCCTACCCGGGGCCGCCGCGGTGCGGGCAGTGGCAGACGCTCGTGACGCGTCAGCCGGCCTTGTTCGGATCGAAGCCGTACCGGCGATCACGGACGGCCGCCACGACCTTGGCGACCCGGGCGTCGAAGGCGTCGAGTTCTTCCGCCTCGGCCGCGTCGGCGACGAACGCACGTCGGTCACACAGGACGCCTGCCCGCCAGATCCGTTCGATGGCCCGGGTCGCGGTGATGTCGGTCAACGGGTCGCCGGACACGAGCATGAGGTCCGCGCGCCGACCGGGTGCGACCTGCCCGCGGTCGGCGAGGCCGAACACTCGTGCCGGAGCGGCGGTCGCGGCGTTCAGCGCCTGAGCGGGCGTCATGCCGCAGCGGCCGAGCAGCTCCAGTTCCCGGTGCAGACTTGCCCCGAACACGGTTCCCGGGTTCGGGGCGTCGGTGCCGGCCAGGATCGTGACGCCCGCGTCGACCAGGCGGCCGACGTTCTCCTCAGCGCGGGAATAGGGCGGCATCGCTCGCCCATGCCGCCCTGATGCGCCAGAGGTCAGCCGCCGCGCCTGTGCGTCCCCGAGTGCCGCGGCGAGTCGGGGGTCGCCGGCCACAGCTGCCCCGCCCGGTTCGCCCAGGACGTTCTCGATGGTCGCCAGCGTCGGGCCGACCGCGATTCCGGCCTCGGCGATCCGCCCGGCCAGGGCTCCGTCCAGTTCACCGTCCACCGGCACATGCGCGATGACGTCGATGCCCGCGGACACGACCTCGCCCATCCCGGCCACGGAGTGGATGTGCGCGACGACCACGAGTCCGCGACGATGCGCCGCCTCGGTCAACGCGGCGATCGTGGCCAGGTCCAAAGACGGGGTCGTCCGTGGACCCGCCGTGCCCGAGGGGCCGAAGATCTTCACGTAGTCCGAGCCTTCGGCGACGCGGTCCGCGACGAACTGCTCGGCCTGCTCCGGGCCGGTCAAGGTCGGGAACGGGGCGTACATCGCCGAGGGATGCCCGCCCGGAGCAGTGGCACCGATCCCCGCGGAACGCACGTCGGCGACGTCCGGCCGCGCGCCGGCCTGTTGCTTGGCCACGGCCATCACGTCGGCCTGGCTGAACATGTCCAGTGCAGTGGTCACACCGAAGGTGAGCCCCTGCGCCAGAGCGCCGGGCACCAGGTGGATGTGCGAGTCGATCAGCCCCGGCAGGAGGGTGCCGCCCTCCGCGTCGATCACCTCGTCGCCGTCCTGGACAGTGGGACCGGTGGCGCAGTCGGTGATGATGCCGTCGGCGAACCGGACCGACGTCCAGTCCCGCAGCCGGGTGCCGTCAAAGACCCTCGCGTTGACGATCGCCGTTGCTTCGGTCACGCGGCCCCTCCCGAACGGATGCGCTTGGTGTCAGGGGCGGGACGCTAGAGCGTCACGCGATGTGAGGTCAACTCGCCCCCACTACCCGGTCCGCTCGTCGTAGGTCTGCTGGTGGCGGCGGATCTCCGCGTGCCGCTCGGCCGACCAGGCCGCCAGTTCCAGCACGGTGGACAGCAGGGAGGTGCCGAGCCCGGTCAGGGAGTACTCGACGCGCGGCGGCACCTCGGCGTACGCGGTCCGGTCGACCAGGCCGCTGCGCTGGAGCTGCTTAAGGGTGAGGGTGAGCATCCGCTGGGAGATGCCCGGGATGGCGTGCGCGAGGTCGGAGTAGCGCACGGGTCCGTCGGAGAGGGTGCCGATGATCAGCACGCTCCACTTGTCGCCGACCAGGTCGAGGATCTCGCGGATGAAGTCCGCGTCCCCGTCGCCCCAGTGCGCGCACGGGCCGGGGGCGCGCCGCACGCTCGCCCGCACGTTGGTGCGTCCCTGCCGCATCCCGTTGCCGGTGCCCACGTCCGCCGCCTCTCCTACGACCCACGCACATCAATGTGCCTTTTGTATCGCTTCTCACACTAATGCAGAGTGAGGCTACGAACAGAAAGTGAGTTTCGAGAGGGGCCCACCATGCAGATCGACTTCTGGTCCGACATCGTCTGCCCGTACTGCGGATTGGCGGACAACCGGCTGCGGCTGGCGCTGGAGCGTTTCGAGCACGCCGGCGAGGTGCGGATCGTGCACCACTCGTTCCAGCTCCACCCCGACCTGCCCCGCGAGGGCATCACCCAGCGGCGGCTCCTGGAGAAGCACGGGATCTCCGCGTCCAGGCGCGAGCAGATCTTCGCGCCGATCGAGCGCGCCGCCCGGGACGAGGGGCTGGACCCCTACCACGCGCTGGAGCGGACGCTGGGGCCGACCGACTACGCGCACGAACTGCTCGCCCTCGCCACCGACCGGGGGCGCGGCGGCGAGGTGTGGACGGCGATGTTCCGCGCCCACTTCGGGCAGGCGCGCGAGCTGTGGACCCGGGAGCAGGTCCTCGACTTCGCCGCCGAAGCCGGCCTCGACCGCGCCGAGGCCGCCGAGGCGCTGCGCGACCGGCGCTACCGGGCCCGGGTGGACGCCGACCAACGCGAGGCCGAGCGCCTGGGGGCACGCGGGACGCCGTTCATCATCCTCGACGGCAGGTACGCGATCCCCGGCGCCGTCGGCATCGACGAGCTCCTGGCCGCGATCACCAGGGCCTGGGAGGCGGCGCACCCCGAGCCCCGGCCGCTGCAGTTCCTCGGCGGAGCGGGCGCGGCCGCCTGCGGCCCGGACGGCTGTGCGGTCCCCCGGCCTCCCGCGCCCTGACGAGACGGGCTCACCGGAGCCCGCCCCACACCCGCGCGCCGGAACCCGGCCGGCGGACCACCACACCCGCACACCCGCACCACAGCGAAAGAGTCACCACCATGTCCTACCTGCTGCGCATCGACGCCTCGGCCTCCGGCGACGCCTCCGTCTCCCGCCGGGTCGCCGACTCCTTCACCGCCGCCTGGACCGGCGGCGTCGTCCGCCGCGACCTCGCGCTCGACCCCGTCGGCCACCTGGACGCGGCCGGCATCCTGGCCCGTACGACCCCCGCCGACGAGCACACCCCCGAGCAGAAGGCCGCCGCCCGGCTCCAGGACGAGCTGGTGGAGGAGTTCCTGGGCGCCGACGCCTACCTCTTCGCCGTACCGCTCTACAACTACGCGATGCCGTCGGTCTTCAAGGCGTGGCTGGACCACATCATGATCGTCGGCAGGACGATCGGGCTGCCCGGCCCCGCCCCCAGCGCCGGCCGCCCCGCCGTCGTCGTCTCCGCCAGGGGCGGCGGCTACGGTCCCGGCGCGCCCCAGCACGGCAAGGACTTCCTGATCCCCGCGCTGCAGACCATCCTCGGCGATCCGCGGCTGATGGCCCTGGACGTCCGCCCCATCACGCCCGAACTGACCTATGCGCCCACGGTGCCGTCGCTCGGGCACCTGCTCCCCGAGCACCGCACCTCACTGGAGGATGCGCACGCGCGGGCGCGCCGTCAGGCGGTGGAGGTCGCCGCGCTCACCGCCACCCGGTCGGCCACCTGACCAAGTCCGTCCAGGACGCGCTGCCCGTGCGGGGCAGCGGGGGTCAGCGCACCTTGCGGAAGGTCTCGCGGACGTCGTCGATGTAGGCTTCGGGATTCTCGTAGTGGCCGAAGTGACCTCCCTTCGGGTGGGCGTTGACGTTGACCACGTTGAACGAGTCGTAGGACGGGCCGTGAACGAAGGCGGCGATGCGCTCCTCGACCGTGCGGACACCGGGCGGGTAGACGTCGCCGAGCAGGAAGGTGAAGCCCGCCGGTGCCTCGACCACCGGCCGGCGGTCGTGCGACGGCGTCCAGGGGTGGCGGACGGTGTTGCGGTACATGCGGATCGAGGTGCCGATGGACTGGGTCACCCAGAAGACGGTGGCCTGCGTCAGGACGAAGTCCCGGGAGAAGACGGCGTCGAAGTCCTCGTTCTTGTCGCTCCACTTCTTCCACCGCTGCAGCAGCCAGGCGAGCATGCCGACCGGGGAGTCGTTCAGACCGTGCGACAGGGTCGACGCGTCCAGCATGTGCACGGCGACGTGGGAGGCGTAGGTGGAGTGGAACTTCATGATGTCCGCCCGCAGTTCGGGCGAGGCGTCCGCGGGGATGGGCTGGCCCATGGTCAGGTCCCAGTAGCGGTCGTGCTGGAACAGTCCCGGCGGCAGGTCGTGGCCGAAGTGAAGGGCGATGAGGCTGTCGGCGTACTTGTGACCCAGGGCGCTGGTCACCAGGGCGCCATAGTCGGAGCCCAGCGAGCCGTACTTCTCGTGGCCGAGCACCTCGGTCATGAGGGTGTGGAGGATGTCGGCGATCTTCCAGTAGTTCAGGTCGCCCCGCCTGAGGGGGGTGGACCAGGCGAAGCCGGGAAGGGTCGGCATGATGACGTCGAAGGCGTCGGCCGGGTCGCCGCCGTGGGCGGCGGGGTCCGCCAGGGGGTCGAGGAGCGGGTAGCTGAACTCACCGGGCCACGGCCAGCCGTGCAGGACCAGCAACGGGGTCGGGCTCGGGCCCTTGCCGGGCTTGCGGACGAAGTGGACGGGAGTGCCGTCGATCTCCACCGTGAACTGCTCGTGCCCGTTCAGCCGCTTCTCGGCCGCGCGCCAGTCGAACCCTTCCGCCCAGTACTCGACCAGCGGCTTGAGGTAGGCGGTGCCGACACCGTAGTACTCCTCCTCGTTGTCCAGGTCGTCGAAGAAGCGGGTCTTCCTCAGGCGGTCGGTGAGGTCGTCCAGGACGTCCTGCGCCACGTCGATGGTGAAGCGTTCCGGCGACGGAACCGTGTTCTTGTCGGTCATGGGTGCGCTGCTTTCTCGGGAAGGTGGGGCAGGTGCTGAAGGGGGGGAAGGTGCGGTGCCCCGGGAGGGGGACACCGTCAGTAACTGAAGTCCAGGCGCAGCCGGGTCTGCTCGAGTTCGGCGATGTACCAGGTGTCGCCGGTCCTGATGAAGCGGGCGTGGTAGTGGCCGTAACCGTGCATGCCCTTGAACGGGAAGTCCGGGTTGACCTCGGCGTCCTCGGGCCGGGTGATGAGGTCCTCCATCGACCAGGTGCCGCGGGCGGCGCCGGGCGCCGACTCGACGTCGATCTCGTCGGAGAACAGGTGGTGGACCAGGACGTCGTCGGGACCGCTGCTCCCGCCGATCGTGGCGGCGATCTCCTCACGACCGGTCATCCGCAGCCACACCGAACCGTCGGGCTTGCGCGGGGTGAACGTGCCGTCGGGAGTGAACAGGCCAGCCAGGTCCTGCCACCGCTTCTGGTCGGCGTAGCGGACGTACCGCGCCATCAGGCGGCGCAGTTCTTCGATCGTCGTCAGGCGTTCGACGTCGTTCATGTGGTGCTCCTTGCGGATTCGGGACGGTCGCCCGCCAGCGGTCGGTGGCTCAACTGAGGAGCGAGCGGGCGTAGTCGGGGTTGGTGTAGTCGCGCCAGGCGGCGATCCTGCCGTCGCGGACCTCGTAGACGGCCATGTTCATCACGGGGGCCAGTGGCCCGCCGGGAAGGGCGAGGCCGTGGACCTGCTCGGCGATGACGATGTCGCCGTTGACGGCCTGGTGGACCGTCTCGAACCTGACCTGCTCGAAGGTGCCGAAGACGTTCCGCCACATCTCCAGCAGGGCGTCCCGGCCCCGGATCTCGTCGTCGCCGTAGTTGCGGAAGACGACGTCGGCGTGGAGGAACGGCAGCAGGCGGTCGGGGTCCTTGGTGTTGAACGCCTCGACGAAGGTGCGGACCAGAGTGTCGTGGTCGACGGACATGGAATTCCCTCGCTTCCCGCCGCACGCGCTGGGGCGCGCGGCGCCCGGGAGCAGATTGGACCGCTTGGTCCATCTGCTGTCTGCCGCCAGCATCGACGGCACAAATTGGACCCGCAAGTCCAAAAAACGAGATGCGGACCACCCGGTCCAGACCTGAGCACCCCCGGATCCGGCCCTTCCCGCCAGGCGGTAGCGACGGCACGCCTGGCACGCCGGCGGGGTACCGGGCCGGCCAGTCGCCGGGGTTCTGCGGAAACGCGGCTAGCGGGGTGCCGACGCGCCACTGCGGGCATCGGACGAGGTTCGGGGGCCGGTGCCCTGATCGCAGGGGCACGCGGTGGAGCGGGTGTCGTGCCAGGAGACGGCGAAGGTGATCACGAGAACGGTGATGATGAAGCTCAGTGACGCCCAGACGGGAGCCTTGTAGACATCGGTGAGCAGGAGCTTCACCCCGACTCCGGCGAGGATGACGCCCAGGCCGGTCTGCAGGTGGCGGAACCGGCGGGCGGCGCCGCTGATGAGGAAGTAGGCCGCGCGCATGCCCAGGAGCGAGAAGGCGTTGGCGGCGAAGACGATGAAGGTGTTCTGGGTGACCGCGAAGATCGCCGGAATGCTGTCGACGGCGAAGACGACGTCGGTGGTCTCGATGACGACCAGGGCGGCGAGCAAGGGCGTCACCGCCCAGGCCCCGTTCACCTTGACCAGCAGACGCTGGCCGTACAGCCGCTCCGTCACGGGGACCACGCGCCGCAGCGCACGCAGGACGATGTTGCGGTCGGGGTGGCCCTGAGCGGCGCCGTGGCGCAGGACCTTGTACGCGGTCAGCAGCAGGAGCGCACCGAAGACGTAGATGGTGGCGTGGAAGGCGTCCAGCAACGCGGCGCCGACCAGGATGAACACCGCGCGCATGGCCAGCGCGCCGATGATGCCCCACATCAGGACCCGGTGCTGGTAGCGGTCGGGGATGCCGAAGTACCCGAAGATCAGGGCGAAGACGAAGATGTTGTCGACGGACAGGCTCTTCTCGATGAGGTAGCCGGCCAGGTACTCCTCGGCCAGGACCGGGCCCTTCCAGATCAGCAGCAGACCGCAGAAGCCGAGGCCGAGCAGTACCCAGATGACGCTCCAGGCAGCGGCTTCCCTGAGGGAGATCACGGTCGCCCGGCGGTGGATGACGAGCAGGTCCAGGAACAGCACCACCGCCAGGAAGGCGATGAGGACGATCCAGGCGGCGATCGGTATCTCCACACCGCCCGCCTTCCCGACTTTGCCACTCCTTTAACCATTTGAGGTGAAATGCGTACTATTGAACTTCCCTTGGCGAAGGGCGTGGTCGGGGTGCGTCGATTCGGGTCGGTGGGGCACGGAGCACGCAAGTGTGCCCGCTGGGCCCGTTCTTCCTCGTCGGCCACGGTGAGCATCGGCCGACCTGGCGCGCACAGCACGGTGCCGGGCCCACTACGCCAAGCGTGCTGACCCACGAGTTGGGGCCGACCGGAGGTCGGCCCCAACTGGGCTACTACCTTCCGCCGCCACCGCCGCCCCCACCGCCGTGGCCGCCGCCCCCGCCGCCACCACCGTGGCCGCCACCGCCACCGCCGCCGCCATGACCGCCACCGCCGCCGCCGTGACCGCCGCCGCCGTAGCCGCCACCACCATGACCACCGCCACCATGACCGCCGCCGTAGCCGCCGTCACCGTGGCCGCCGTAGCCCCCACCGCCGTGACCGCCGTGACCGTGGTCGCCGTGACCGT
The DNA here is from genome assembly GCF_042733315.1 of Streptomyces sp. NPDC059718. Classification (NCBI taxonomy): domain Bacteria; kingdom Bacillati; phylum Actinomycetota; class Actinomycetes; order Kitasatosporales; family Streptomycetaceae; genus Streptomyces; species Streptomyces sp. NPDC059718. Next base: position 128,443 of record NZ_JBHWGA010000008.1, on the reverse strand, counting down.
GACCGCCGTACCCACCGTGGCCATGACCGTGGCCGCCGTAGCCGTAGCCGTAACCCCAATCGCCGCCGCCCCAGCCGCCGTGGCTGACGGCGGACACGGGCGAGGCGGTCGGTGCGGCGACGGCCGATGTGGCCGCACCCCCCAGGGCAAGCGCGAGGCCGGCCAGCGCGGCGAAGGGCCACCTGGGAATACGCATGACAACTCTCCCTTGCCAGGTTGATTCCTGGACCTGAGGCGCGGGACCACGTGCGGCTGCACGCCCGAGCGGCCCCGGCCCCCGCTGCGGGTGATTGAGCCCGCAGATCACGTGGCAATGCACAAACTGGCTCTTATTGCCACATTTCCACCACCCCCATGCTCTGTCTGCGATGCCGCGGAGTCAATACACCCACCGGCCCGGGGCTGGACGGTCGGACCTGGAACGCCGCCCGCTACCGGCCGGGTTCGCCCGGCGAAGGCGTGGCCGTCTCGACCGGAAGATCCAGACGCAGCTGGTAGCCACCGTCAGGGGTGGCACCGCAGACGAGGGAGCCGCCGAGCAGCGCCGCACGCTGGCGCAGGCCCGTCAGGCCGTAACGGGCGCTCGGCAAGGGGAAGGTCGGCCGGTCGGGGGCGCTGTTGGTGACCATGACATGGGCGGTCGCATCGGCGTGCCAGACCCGAATGGTCGTGGCGGCACCCGGGGCGTGTTTGCGAACGTTGGTCAGCCCTTCTTGGACGGTGCGGTAGATGGCGCGCTGCACGGAAGGGGCGAGGTCGACGGGAAGGTCGACGGTCAGCTCGGCGTCGATGCCGCTGCCGCCGACCAGGCGCTCCAGATCGGCCACGGACGGCTGCGGGGTGAGCTCGGTGAGGCGACCACCGGAAGCACGCAGCACGCCGACCATGTACCTCAGCTCGTCCAGGGTCTGCACACTCAGCCGGCGGATCGTGCCGGCGGCGTCCTTGGCGTGGGCGTCACCCGTACCGACCTGCAGGGCGCCGGCCCGCACCGCGATCAGACCGACCTGGTGGGAGACCACGTCGTGCATCTCCCGGGCGAGCTGGGCACGCTCGGCGGCCAGAATGGTCTGGGCGATCAGCAGCCGTTCGTGCTCGCGAGCCTCGGAGACTTCCACGATGCGTCGCGACAGGTCCCGGCGGGCTTGGACCAGTTGCCCGAGGAAGGCCGCCGCGGCCGCGGTCGCCGCCGTGTAGGTCAAGGTGACCAGGTCCTCCGCCGACAGGTCCGGCGCCAGGTCGCACAGCGTGAACGCCACCACGCCGAGCGCCAGGATGAGGCGCCGGCGCGACACGGATGCGAGGGTGTACAGCGCTGCGAGCGATGCGAAGATCGCGTCGGAGAAGAAGACGGCCGGCAGGGTCACGAGGAACGTCAGCAGCGGCAGGCCGTGCCGCAGCAGGAGCGCGAAGGCCCCGCTCACCGCGCATGCGAGTTGCAAGGGTTCGTCGATGTGGACATGGACCCAGACGTCGAAGAGCGCGACGAGGACCAAAGCGCCGTCAAGGACGACGGACGGCGGGCGTCGGAGATTCACCTGACCTCCTGGTCCCTCGACGGCCGCATGCCGCGCCCGTGTTCTCCCGGCGTCACGCGGGTCTGGACGTGCAGGCCGCCGGCCACCGAGGACCGGTGCCCGGTACGTGCGGGGGCGCCGTCAAGTCCCCTCTGGACAACAGGAACGTTACTGATCGTAACAGGAGGAAGCGGAACTTCCGGGGCCCGGTCAGAGATGCGGCGCGGCGTTCCAGCTGGCCAGGAGCGGCAGGACGCGGGCGGTGGAGGAGTCGGGTTCGGCGGTGTAGACGACGAGGCGCTGGTCGGGCTCGTGGGGCGCGCGGACGATCTCGATGTCGAAGGACATCGGGCCCGCCGTGGGGTGCTGGATGCGCTTGGTCACCGACGCGTAGTCGCGGACGGCGTGGTCGTCCCACCAGCGGGCGACGTCGGCGTCGGTGGTGCGCAACTCGTCGACGAGCGCGATGAGGCGGTTGTCGTGCGGGCGGCGGGCGGTCTCCCGGCGCATCGTGGCGACGGTGGCCGAGGCGAAGTCCTGCCAGTTCACGATCCGTTCGCGGGCGACCGGGTCCTGGAACATGTAGCGGACGAACGACGTGCCCGGCTCCAGCGGACGGCCCAGCACCTCCACGAGCAGGGCGTTGCGGGCCAGCACCTCGCCGCGGTGGCCGAGCAGCAGGACCGGGACGTGGTCGAGCGTGCGCATCAGCCGCAGCAGCCCGGGATCGGGGCGCTGCACCGACTGCGGGGTCGCGGCGCGCCGCCGCACGGTGGGTGCGGCGAGGTCACGGAGATGCGCGTGCTCCACCTCGTCCAGGCGTAGCGCCCGGGCCAGCGCGTCGAGCACCTCGTCGGAGATGTTGGCCTGGCGTCCCTGTTCGAGCCGGCTGTAGTAGTCCGGGCTCAGGCCGGCGAGCACGGCCAGCTCCTCGCGCCGCAGCCCCGGCACCCGCCGGGCCCCGGGGAACGCTTCGATGCCCGCCTGGGAGGGGGTGATGCGGTCCCGGCGGGAGCGGAGGAACGCCCCGAGCGCGGCGCGGTCGCGCGGCATGGCTCCAGGGTAGGCGGCACGCCGTCGCCCTGGGTGGTCCTGCCATGCCCAGGTACGTCCTGACCTGGCCCGATGCCGGCGGACCGCCGTAGACAGGGACCCATGACCACTTCTCTTCACACCACAGACGACACACCCTCCACCCCCGGTTCCCGGCTCGCCGGCCGCACCGCCGTGATCACCGGCTCGACCAGTGGGATCGGTGCGGCGATAGCCCGCACGTTCGCCGGCGAGGGTGCCCACGTCGTCGTCAGCGGCCGGCAGGGATCCCGCGGCAAGGAGGTCGTCGAGGACATCCGGCAGGCCGGCGGCCGGGCCGACTTCGTCGCGGCGGACCTGGCAGGCAGCTACGAGCAGCTGCGGGCCTTCGCCGCGGAGGCCACCGACGTGCTCGGCGGACGCGTCGACATCCTGGTCAACAGCGCGGGCATCTACCCGGCGACGGCGACCGAGGACCTGCCGGACGCCGACCTGGACGCCATGCTCGCCATCAACGTCCGCGCCCCGCATGTGCTGGTCGCCGCGATGGCGCCGGCCATGGCCGAGCGGGGCAACGGCGTCATCGTCACGATCGGGTCCTGGATGGCCCAGGTCGGCAGCCCCTACGCGGCGATGTACACCGCGACCAAGGCGGCGGACGAGCAGCTCACCCGCAGTTGGGCCGCGGAGTACGGCCCGCGCGGTGTGCGGGTGAACGCCGTCGCGCCCGGGGCGACCCTCACGCCGGGCAACGAGGCGGCGCGTGCGGAGCTCGACGCGATGACCGCCGCCACCCCGGCAGGCGTGGTGATCCGGCCCGACGACATCGCCAAGGGTGTCCTGTACGTCGCCGGCGACGACGCGGCCATGGTCCACGGCATCACGCTCTACGTGGACGGCGGAATCTCCGCCACCCGCCCGAACTGACCCCTCCGGCACCCCGCCGCCTTCCCGGCGGCGGGGGTGCCGGAACCAAAGGCCTCTTACCATCCAGCGATGACAATTAAGAACTTGCCTAATGGCATTAGGCAAACTAGCCTGCCGCTCATGAAGCCGTTGACCGAGCAAGAGATCCGTAGCGCGTTCGTGAACTGCACCAAGGGCGAGGCCAAGCGCCTGTTCGTCCCCCGTGACCTGGCCGAGCAGCCGTGGGAAGACCTGGACTTCCTCGGCTGGCGGGACCCCCAGGCCCCCGACCGGTCCCACCTCGCCACCGAGTTGGACGGCCGCACGGTGGCCCTCGCCCTGCGCACCTCGGGCCCGGCCTCCTGGCAGGCGCGGCTCAGCATGTGCTCGATGTGCCTGACCACCCACTCCGGGGGCGTAGCGCTCATGGTCGCCGCGAAAGCCGGCAAGGCCGGGCAGCAGGGCAACACCGTGGGCGCCTACATGTGCAGCGACCTCGCCTGCCCGCTGTACGTGCGGGGCATGAAGGACGCGGGCATCGGCGCGCGGCTCCACGAGACGCTCACCCTGGAGGAGAAGATCCAGCGGACCGTCGCGAACCTCGCCGCGTTCATCGCCAAGGTCACCATGTGAACAAGGCGGCCTCACAAACCGGCCGGACTGTCGCTGACCTGCGATGATCGATTACGCTCCCGCAGGATCGCGCAGCTCGGGGTGGGGGCACCATGAACAAGAAGCATGCACTGGCCCTGGCAGCGGCGGCAGCACTCGTCGCCGCCGTGCCGGCCACGATGGTGGTGCATCGCCACGTCGAAGCGGCGGAGCGGGCGTCGCTTGAGCGAGCGGCTCAAAAGGTCTTCCAGCACGACACCGACCTCCCCACCGCCGATTGGCGGAGCCCCGATCCGCAAGCGGCCAGGGTGTGGGACGGAGCCGTCTCCACCGCCCACATCCAGCAGGTCGAGATGCACGGCGACCGGGCCAAGGTGTGGGTCGACGAGTCCACGAGGCCGTACGTCACCGATCCCTCCGGCACGACCCGCAGGGCCGGCATTCCCTGGGTGAGCTCCCACCTCTTCGTGTTCGAGCCCACGGGGGACGGCTGGCGCCTCGCCGAGGACCTGACCACGGCCGAGCGGGACAACGGCTGACATCCCGGGCGGAACCGTCTCCCCGCCAAGGACCCCGCCCGCACCACCTCGGGATAGAGAACGCGTGCCGCCCCGCCGGGAAGCTGCTCGGGCATGCGGATGACCCTTCACGCAACCTAGGATCCCTAGGCTAAAGTGAGGACCCCTAGGAGCAAGCGGGAGGGTTCATGGTGCGAGCCGGACTGACGGCGGAGCGGGTGACCGTCGCGGGCGCCGAGCTGGCGGACGAGGTCGGACTCGACCAGGTGACCATGTCCCAGGTCGCCCGGCGGCTCGGCGTCAGGGACGCCAGCCTCTACACGCACGTCCGCAACCTTGAGGACCTGCGCGGGCGGATCGCGCTCCTGGCCGCCGACGAGAAGACCATCCGCATCGCCGAGGCCACCGCGGGCCGGGCCGGCAAGGACGCGCTCATCGCGTTCGCCAACGCCTGGCGCGAGTACGCCCACCAGCACCCCGGCCGCTACACCGCGACGCAGACCCCCCTGCAGATCGACCCCGAACTGGCCGCCAAGGCCCCCGGACCACGACGCGCCGTCGAACTGACCTACGGCATGCTCCGCGCCTACGGACTCGCAGAGCCCGACCTCACCGACGCCGTACGGCTGCTGCGCAGCACCTTCCACGGGTTCGTCGCCCTGGAGGCCGCCGGCGGCTTCGCCCACCGGCGCTCACCGCAGCAATCCTGGCTCCGCGCCCTCGACGCCCTGCACCACCTCCTGGAGCACTGGCCCCCGTCCCGAGAAGGAGAAGCAGCCCCATGACGACCGACCTCTCCACCGGCAGCCTGCGCGTGAACGGCGCGACCCTGCACTACGAAGTCCGCGGCCGGGGCCCCCTCCTGCTCCTGATCGCGGGAGGAACCGGTGGCGCCGCGACCTTCGACGACATCGCCGACGACCTGGCCGCCGCGTACACGGTCGCGACCTACGACCCGCGCGGCATGTCCCGCAGCACCCTCGACGACCCCGACGCGGAACAGCACGTCGCCGAACACGCCGACGACGCGCTCCACGTCCTCGACCTGCTCTCGCCCGACGAACCCGCCCGTGTCTTCGGCGCCAGCTCGGGCGCGATCACCGCCCTCCACCTGCTCACCACCCACCCCGAACGCGTCGCACGCCTCGTGGCGCACGAACCGCCGGTCGTGGACGTCCTCCCCGACGCATCCGAACACCGCGCACTCGTCGCCCGCGTGCAGGACACCTTCCGCACCCAAGGCCTCAAGCCGGCGATGGCCGCGTTCGCCGAGGGCATGAAGAAGGACGACGACACCACCGGCCCGAAGCCCGAGATCAAGCTGCCGCCACGAGCGGCGTCGCGGGTCGAGCGGACCATGGGCAACCTGCCCCTCTTCGTCGGCCGCATCGTGCCCGCCTTCATGTCCTACGCCCCCGACACCGACCGCCTCAAGGCGCTGTCGGACCGGATCGTGCTCGCCGCCGGCCAGGACTCGCGCGGCGAGCTCCCCCACCGCGCGGTGGCCTCCCTGGCCGAGCACCTCGGCACGGAACTCCGGTACTTCCCCGGCAGCCACATCGGCCTGACGACACACCCCACCGAGTTCGGCGAGCACCTCCGCGAGGCCCTCGGCACCCAGTAGACCCGCGTCCCCGACCCGATTGGGCGCGGTGCGGCTGCGGGGCGGCCGGGGCGGTTGTTCGATGGGCGGCAACGGTCCCCGGCGCGCCCCGTGCGGGGCCGACGGCCGGGCAGGTGGTGCACCGTGGCAGGCAAGGACGCTCCCGCCGACCTCGACTCGGTCGCCGACGAGCTGTACCGGTTGCCGCCCGCGCAGTTCACCGCCGCCCGCAACGCGTACGCGCAGGCCGCCAGGAAGGCCGGCGACCGGCCCCTCGCCGACCGGATCGCGGCCCTGCGCAAGCCCACCACCTCGGCCTGGGCCGCCAATCTGCTGGCCCGCGAACGCCGGGACGAGATCGGGCCGCTCCTCCAACTCGGCGAAGCACTGCGGCAGGCCCACCGCAGCCTGGACGGAGAACAACTCCGCCGGCTCAACCGGCAGCAGCGGGAGCTCGTGCAGGCACTGTCCGGGCAAGCCGGACGACTGGCCGCGGAAGCCGGACAGCCCCTCGCCGGCCAAGCCGTGCAGGAAGTGGAGGAGACCCTGCACGCCGCACTGGCCGACCCCGACGCCGGCGCGGCGTTCACGGAGGGCCGCCTGACCAAGCCGCTGTCGGCGACCGTGGACATCACCGGCCGGGCCACCACCGCCCAGGGCACGCACCGCACACCACCCGCCCCCGTACGGGCGAAGAAGAAACCGGCACGGACCGCCGAGGACACGGAGCGGGCCCGCCACGATGCGGAGCGACAGCGCCGACGCGAGGAAGCCGCGCAGGCCGGACAGCGGGCCCGCCGGGCGGAGCAGGAAGCCGAGGCCCGGGAAAGCGAGGCAGCGGCCGCCCGGGAAGACCTGGACGCGGCGGACCGGCACCGCGACGAGGCCCAGGCCCGCCTCGACGGACTGCTCGGGCAGGTCAAGGACGCGGAGCAGGCCGTACGGGCAGCCCGCGACGGCCAGGGCCAGGCCCGACGACTACTGCGTGAGACCGACAAGGCCGCCCGCGACGCCCGCCGCCGGGCCCATGAAGCGGCCGCCCACGCCGACCGGCTGATCGCACGCCTCGACGATCCGGACCCCTGACCGGAACCCTGGAGGGTCACGCCCGGCCCTCGCGCTCCAGGCCTGACGGCCCGGAGTCCCCGGCCCCCTCACCTCACGACCGGCCCCCGAACTGCCAGTTGTGGACCTCGATCCCGGCGTACGCGCCGGGGGTCAGGACAGCGCGTGCGGCGTCCCCGTCGGGCGCCCGGACCAGTGCCGCCGTCCCGAGCCACGTGCTGCCGTCGTCGGACAGCAGGGGCCCGTACGCGATCAGGTCGTCCCGCGTGGGCGGCACGACGAGGTCGGCTCCCCGGCCCGTGCCGAGGCCGAGCACCAGGTACCGGTTGCCGCCGGTACGGCCACCGGGGAAGTCCCACATGGTGCGCCCCAGCAGGTTGCGCCACCGGCGCACCAGCACGTCCCGGTACACGCCCGCCTGGTAGCCGGGCTCGTCGAAGGCGAACGCGCGGGCAGCGGCAGCGTTCGGCAGGCCGACTATGTGCACGCTGCCGGTGGGCTCGCCGTCCTCGGCGGTGAGGGTCGGGCCGCGGGCGATCATCTCCTTCTCGTACTGGTCCATGTACGACCAGTGCTGCTCCAGTAGTTCTTGACGCAGCGTCAGCGAAGCGGGCCGGTCACGGTGGTAGCAGAAGAACTCCATGCGCACACTCTCCCCCAGCGCAGGCCCGGCCCGCTCGCACGCACCGGCGCCGTCCGGCCGCGCCAAGGCGGTCAAGGTCAACAGCAAGGAGACCGGCGGCCGGCTCGGCTTCGTCGTCGCCACCGTGCCCCCGGGCAACGGACCGATAGCGCATCTCCACGAGCACAACGACGAGGCGTTCTACGTCCTCGAGGGAGAGCTGGAGTTCCTGGACGGCGAGAACACCTTCGTCGCGTCGGCGGGAGACTTCGTCTTCGTTCCGCGTGGTGTGCGGCACCGGTTCAAGAACATCAGCGACAGCGAGGCCAAGATGGCCTTCTTCTTCACCCCGGGCGGCCCCGAGAACTTCTTCCTCGACTTCGGGGACGACCCGCTGCCCGGGCACTCGCCGCGCCTGTGGACCCCGGAGGATTTCACTCCGGAAATGATCGCGGTCAACGAGGCCATGGGGAACGTCGTCCTCCCCGAATGACGGGTCCGGCCCCCGGGCTTAAACACCTCACCAGCGGGGACGAGGTCAGACGACCCATGCGGCGGCCGCGGCGCAGGGGCATTTGACGCATGCGGCAGCCCCGGCACCGGTGCCACAGTGGTCTGGGCAGCGGACGAGGCCTCTGACCTGTGCTTACCCCTGCCCCGATCACCCTGCGCATTCCGTGGCGCCCGGTGGCACCCGCCGGGTGCCACCGCAGACGGACCCGTATGCCACCGGACCGTCGGCCCGCGCGCAGGGCCATGCCCGACACGGGCCGCGTCATCCCTTCCCGGGATGCCAGGCGGCCGCACAAGGAAGAGACAATGGCTCCACTCGTCAATGAACCCATGGCCGATACGCGCGACATGTACATGGCCCACACTGCGCTGCGCCGGGAGTTCAGGCTGCTTCCCGACCTCATCCGGTCCGCCGCACCGGGCGACGCCCGGCGCGCGGAGGTCATCGGTGCCCACGCGGCGCTGGTGTGCCGGGTCCTGCACACGCACCACGAGGGCGAGGACCTGTTGCTGTGGCCCAAGCTGGCCGAGCGCGCCGGTGTGGAGGCGGAGGCCCTCGTGCCGACGATGGAGCAGCAGCACCACGCCATCGACGCACTGCACGGCGAGGTGACCGGACTGCTCGGGGGATGGCGCTCCACGGGGCGGGGAGGCGAGGAGCTCGCGGACGCGTTCGAGCGGCTGTTGACCGTGCTCGTCCGGCACATGGCGCTGGAGGAGAAGGAGATCCTGCCGTTGGCCGCGAAGTACGTGACCGCGGCGGAGTGGCACCAACTCGGCGAGCACGGGATGGCGAGCACGCCGAAGAAGGATCTGCCGCTCGTCTTCGGCATGGCGATGTACGAGGGCGACCCGGAGACCATCAAGGCGGTGCTGGCGACGGCCCCGCTGCCCGTCCGGCTGATCGTCCCCGTCCTGGGACGCCGCCGGTACGCGTCCCACGCCCGGCAGGTCCACGGAACGGTCAGGCCTGCGCGCGTCGGCTCCTGACACACCCGCCGGTTCCCCGGCCGGGACCGGGGCGCCGGGGCCGAGGCACCGACCTGGGCCCCGGCGCGGTCCGGAGGAACGGCCCGTGCGCGTGCGGGCGGATGCGTTCGCTTTCCCTGCCGGACACCTCTCCCACCGAATACGACGACACGATCCCGCCCCATTCCGATTCCACTCGGCATCCGGTTCGCGCATATGAATCAATTGTGACATTTCTCTCAATATACATTTCGCCTGCATATTGCTTTATGTGATAAATATCCCAATAAAGGGAATTCATGTTTGCGGATGTCCCCACAATGTCTGCGGGTGTCCCGCACTCCCCGCGGTAAGGGCAGCCGATGGCCTCGGCGGGACCCTACGGTGGCCGCGATGGGGGTTCCCCGAGTGGGCCGCGCGTGACGCGGAAAGCGCCGCCAGGGCCCCGGGGAACCGGGCAACTCCTCACAGTTCGCGAGGACATCGTGATCGAAGCATTCTGCACGGACATCCAACCGCCCGCCGAGCGGACCGAGTACTGGAGGGACGCCGTACGCAGGGCGTTCACCCGGCTGGAGATCCGCACCGAGGGGACGGCCGAGCTCCACGGGGCGATACGCCGGACCTGCGTCGCCGGCGTCCAGGCCGGCTTCCTCGAAGCGAGCCCGCAACGTATGGCGCGTACCGCGCCGCTGATCGCCGCCGACGGCGACGGCTCGCTCATCGTGAGCCTGCAACACGCCGGCGGCAGCGTCGCGGCCCAGGACGGCCGGGAGACGCTGGTGGCCACCGGCGAACTCGTCATCCTCGACAGCAGCAGGCCGTACGTCCTGGACTTCGCCGGCCCCGTCCAGCAGCACGTGGCCACGGTCCCGCGCCGGCTGCTGGACCTCCCCGACTCGCTCCTGCGCCTGGCCACCGGCCGGACCTATTCCCCCGGCCACGGAATCGGCGGGATCCTCGCCTCATACGTCGACGGGCTCGTGACGACGACGGAACACTGCATCTGCGCACAGGACGCGAAGCGGTTCCTGCGGCAGGGCATCGTCGACGTGCTGACGGCCCTGGTCGCCCTGGAGGGCTCCTCAGGGGAGCAGGCCGCGGTGGAGCGGGCCCTGCTGCAGCGCGTGCGTGCGTACGTCCGAGCCCACCTGGACGACCCCGCGCTCTCCCCGGCGTCGATCGCGATCGCGCACCACATCTCCGTCCGCTACCTGTACCAGCTCTTCCAGGACGAGCCCATGACCGTCGGCCGCTGGATCCAGCGCTTGAGGCTGGAGGCCTGCCGCAGGGACCTCGTACGGCCGGAGCTCGCGGGACAGACGGTGGCGGCGATCGCGCACCGGTGGGGCTTCGCCAGCCACGCGCACTTCAGCCGCACCTTCCGGGCGGTCTACGGTCTCTCCCCGGCGGAGTGGCGGCAGGCCGGCGCCCTGCAGGTCGCACCCTTCCAGGCAGCCGGCCTAGCCCAGCAGACCGACAGGTGATCAGTCCTGCCGCAGCTGCCCCGCGTCCTCGCCAAGGGCCTCACCGGCGGGCCGGGGCAGCGCGGCGGCGGCCGGCTCCTCCATCCGGGTCAGCGCGACCATCGCGAGATCGTCCTCCGGGAGCGCACCGGCGTGGTCGACGAGGTCCCGGAGGATCTCCCCGAGCGCTTCCGGCAGGCATTCGTGGTGGGCCGAGCCCTGCCGGACCCACCGCCACGCCGTCGCGCGGTCCATCAGCGGGTAGCAGTGCCCCGCGGCGTCGCGGGCCTCGACGAGCCCGTCGGTGTAGAGCAACAGCGTGTCTCCGGGGGCCAGTTCGAAGCGTTCCTCGATGGCCCCGCATTCCCGCAGAGCACGCAGTCCCAGCGGGGGTGACGGGCAGCCCGCCACAAGGGCGACGCTCCCCCCGCGGGCCCGTACGGGCGGCGGATGGCCGTGGTTGACCATGCGGGCGAACCGCTCGCCGTCCCGTACCTCCAACAGCAGCGCGGTCACGAAGCGTTCGTCCGTGTCGCGGACGGCGCCCTCGACTTCGGCCAGGTGGCGCAGGAAGCTCTCCTCCAGCCGCGCCGACAGCTCCTCCAGGGTCGCCGCACGCGGGGCCCATTCGCGGAAGGCCCCGAGCACGGCCGCGACGTCCTCGAACGTGGGCAGGCCCTTGCCGCACACGTCACCGATGATCAGGCGGGTCGTCCCGCCTTTGCGCGCGACGGCGTAGAGGTCCCCGCCGACCTGTCCCCGCCCGCCGCAGGCCCGGTAGACGGAGGCGAGCCCCAGCGCCCCGACCCGCTCGGGGAGCGGTCGCAGCAGGGTCCGCCGCACCGTGTCCGACACGGCGCGCGCCCGCGCCGCCCCGTGGCGGTACCGGTCCTTCATGCGGGCCATCACCACCGCCACGACCCCCGCGGTGACCAGCGGAGCGAGTCCGCACGCGAGACTCGGATGGGCGTACAACGGCAGGATCACGCACACCGCGGTCACGGCGAGCATCCACGCCACGCCGCCCACAACGGCCAAGTGCCGTGTCGGCCGCCCGTCGTCGGGCTCCTCCTCGAACTGTTCGATGTCCGGCATCGGCATCACTCCCTTGGAGTTCGTGCGCGGGGCCGGGAGCCGACGGATCCGCGAACGGTGCCGGACCCGCGCATTGGGGTCCCACTCGTGATGGGACAACTCGACCGTAGGAGGAGTCCCCGCCGGGCTCCTTGCCCCGTTGTGCACGGCCCCTTGCCCACCCGTGCAGTCCCCACCCCCCTGTGCGTCGAGTCGGGCCCCCGTACGTCCGCGACTAGCGCTTGGCAAGGCCCGTCAGGGCGTCGCGGAGCGCCGCGCGGGAGGTGATGCCGAGCTTGGGGAAGACCCGGCCCAGATGGCCCCCCACGGTGCGGGGGGAGAGGTAGAGCCGCTCGGCGATCTGCTTGTTGGTCAGGCCGGAAGCCGCGAGATGGGCGATCTCGACCTCCTGCGGGGTGAGGCCGACGGACTCCGGCCCGTCGGCCCGCTTGACCATCCATCCGGTCGCCTGCAGCGCGCGCCTCGCCCGGTCCGCCCACGGCCGTGCGCCGAGTTGCTCGAAGGTCGCCAGGGCCGCACTCAGTGACGCCCTGGCGTCGGTGGTCGACCGCGCCTTGCGCAGGCGTTCGCCGTAGGCCAGGTTCACGCGTGCCAGGTCGAAGGGCCACTGCTGGAGGCCGGGGTGCGACAGGGCCCGCTCGAAGTGCTCGATCGCCTCCTCGTCCGCCTCGGCAGCCGTCGCCGCCGAGGCGTCGACGAGCATGGCCCTGCGCGGGGAGAGCGCCGCGATCCCGGCCTTCCGGACGACGGTCACGTGGGCGGCCGCCTCCACCGGCCGCTGGGTGCGCACGGCCGCCTCCACCACGTCCCCGGCCACCAGCAGCGCCACCGGGGTGTACGGGGCCAGTTCACCGGGCGGGCTGATGGCCGCCGCGTGCCGGTAGGCACGCTCGAAGTCGCCCTCCGCCTGCGCGACGAGCACCCGGATGTGGTCCGCCAGGGTCACCAGATGGTGCGCGCCACGGGACGTCCCCCACAGGGCCATCGCGTCGGCTGCCTCCTCCGCGATGCCGGCTTCGCCGCGGGCCGCCGCGACGACCGCCTTGTAGTACCGGAAGTACCAGGAGACGGCCTCGAAGGCGTGCTCCTTGCACAGGCGCAGTCCCTCGTCGGCAAGCTCCGTCGTGTCGTCCCACCGGCCCGCGAGGAACGCGTCCGTGCACAGGAGCGGCAGGGTGACGATCTGCCGGCGGCCCTGGGGCAGGACGCGTGATACGGCGTCACGCACTCCGGAGAGCCGGTCGGCGGCGATGCTCGCGGCGCCGATCCGCGTGATCCTCGACGGGGCCGTCTCCTGGGAAAGGCCCGCGATGAGTTCCTCCAGGTCCCCCAATGCCGCCAGGGCGGTGCGTGCGGGATCGCCCTGGGTGGCGACGTTCACCCCCAGCAGGCGCGGCGCGTCGGGCCCCAGCCGGTCCAGGATCCGGTGGAGGGGCGCCCACAGCTCTTCCCGGCCGCCCAGGCAGCACAACATGAACAACAGGTAGAGGGCCTCCTCGAGGGCCGGGTCGCAGGCGCGGTAGGGATGGTCGCCGTTCTCGATCGCGCCGAGGAGCACCCGGTGGGCCGTGTCGATGTCCCCCTCGCCGTCGAGCAGCCGGTGGACCGCGACCGCCGCCGAGTAGAGGGACGCGCGGTCGTCGGAGCCAAAGCGCCGGGCGTCGTCGAGAAGGCGGGACGCCATGGTCAGCTCACCGGAGGCGTCCGCCCGTATGTACGCGGCGGTGGCCAGCCGGCGGCCGCGGTCGGCCGCGCCGGGGCTCAGGTGCGCGGCCTTGGTGAGGGCCCGGATCGCGGCCATGGCGTCGCCGCGCCGCAGGACCCGGTGGGCGGTGCCCTCCAGCAACGCGGCGACGTGTTCGTCCTGTTCCACGCACGCCTCCCCCAGATGCCATGCGCGCTGGTCGGGGCGGTCGTGCAGCACTTCGGCGAGTTCGCGGTGCACGGCACGCCGCTCCGCGGAGGTGGACGCGTCGATCACCGCGGCACGGAACAGCGGGTGCCGGAAGCTCACGCGGTGGTCGAACTCCTCGATCCGCACGAGGCCGTCACGCTCGGCGGCCTCCAGGTCCACCAGGTCGGCCCCGACGCCGAGCCTGTGCGCGGCGGTCTGCACGACGGCCAGGTCCCCCGTCCCCTCCAGCGCGGACACCAGCAGCAGACGCCGTGTCGCCGCGGGCAGCTCCGCCACGCACGGGCCGAAGACCTCGCGCAGGCGCCGTGTGAGCGGCAGCGCGGCGGGCGGCCGCTCCAGCCCGGCGCGCTGCGGCCCGGTCAGGGCCGCCGGCAACTCGACCAGGGCCAGCGGGTTGCCCTGCGCCACGGCGACGACGCACTCCACGACCGGCCCGGCGAGGTCCGGATGGGACGAGCCGGCCAGGAGCCGCGACGCGCTCTCGTCCAGCGGCAGGACCTCGTGTCCGGCGCGTACGCCCTCCTCGACGGGGCTGCGACGACCCTTGCGGACGGCCGCCAGGAACCTGACGCGGCTTCCCGGGAGCCGGCGTGCGGCGAATCCCAGCACGGCCGCGCTCGCCTGGTCCACCGCATCGAGGTCGTCGACGACCAGCAGTACCGGCGTCGCGGTGGCCGCGCTGCGGAGCAGCACCAGGGCCGCGTTGGAGACGAGGAACCGCTCGGGCGCGGGTCCCTCGCCGAAGCCCAGGGCCACCCGCAGTGCCTCGCGGTGCGCCCCGTCCAGGGCCTGGGGATCCTCCTCCCACAGCGGGAAGAGCAGCTGGTTGAGTGCCGCGTACTCCACGTCGCTCTCGGACCGCGTGCCCGCCGCCCGCAGCACCCTGGCGCCGGCTGCCAGTGCCCTCTGGGCGAGATGGCCGAGCAGCGCCGTCTTGCCCACCCCGGGCTCGCCGGACAGCAGCACCGCGCCACCGGAATCGACCGAGCCGAGCAGACCCTCGATCCGGTCCACGTCCCCCGCGCGACCGACCAGCCCCTGGCGCGTTCCACCGCCGACGTCGGCGGTGTACACGGAGGTTTGCATCGGAGTTTCCGGTTCTCTGGTTCCGGGGCTGGACGCAATGATTCTCACACGGCACGGGTGGCGTATTCGTGCGGGCCGTCGTGATGTCCGACTCACGACCGCAGGAGAATTCACCTGCGGTATTCCCGATGGACGACTCCCGGACCACTTCCGTCAAGGGAGTGCAGGTCAACGACCTGGGAGCCACCGACTCAGGGCGTTGATGAGCCTTTCCAGTGCGGGCAGCTTGCTGGAGCGGTCCGTCATCACCGTGCGGCCGTTGAATTGCAGGGTGTACTGGAACATGTCGTTTGCCGCCATGTTCATGGTGAAGTCCGGGACGTCTTCCAGCGCCGGGTCACCGAGCAGGATCCGCAATTCCTTGAACTGGGCGGCGCCGACCCGACGCAATACGGGCCGGCCCTTTTCGCTGGCGAAAACGGTGCCGTCACCCCGGAGCATCACCTGATGGTGGACGCCTGCGAAGCCGCCGCTGACCGTCATCACCACCAGTTTCTGATCGGGTCCGCGGACGGGCACCGGTGTCGCGGTACGGCTCGGCGAGGTGGAGGCGGAGGCGGACGCCGACGCCGACGCCGACGGTGGGCCGGACGACGAAGACGTGGCGGAAGCGGTCGCGGTGACCACCGCGACGTCCGCCGGCTCGCCGATGGTGAGGGTGCAGCCCGTGGAGCCCAGCACCCCGGCGGCGAGAACCACCCCGGCCAGCACAGCCCCGCCCAGTGTCCTCACGGCTCTCTCCCCCGCCAGTCGATCGCCCCAACTCAGGCCTGGATACCACGGAATCGCACCGTCCGGCCCCGGCCCGCCGCCCTCGCGCTCCCCGGCGTGCCCGAGGCCCGTCACCCGGTCGGCCACTGAGGGCGCGTCAGATGCAACCCGGGGTGATTCTTGCCGCGGGAGTGCGGCGCAGTCCGCCCCTCAAGACCCCATGCTGGAGGTGGTGCTGCGATCCGCCGAGTCGGCTTGGCGGCGCCGGCCGGACGCCGTCCGAGGTGCGTGCGCGTGTGGACGGTAGCCGCGGCCCCGGCTCAGGAGGCAGCAGCCCCCCGGAACGGCGACGAGCGGGAGAGGACCTCAGGCTCCGGCCAACTCGGCGTTCGCACGCTCCGTGATCAGTGTCAGCACGCGACCCGCGACAGCGAGGTCCTCGGCCGGGATACCGGCGTACAGCCGGGCGGAGATCTCGGCTGTCTCCGTGGTGGTGCTCTCGTACAACTCCCGTCCGGCGTCCGTGAGCCGTATCCGGGACGCCTCGGCCGGGTCTTCCTCCAACAGCATTGCGGTGGCCAGCTCCTCGATCACGCCGCGCACGACCGACACATCGGTCTTCAGCGAGCCGATGACGTCGCCGACGAGGTCGTCCCGGCCGATGGCCCCGCCCGCGGCCACGACGGCCCGGAGCGTCACACTCTGGTGGAACGTGGCGCCGTGGCGGGCCAGAACGCCCTCCAGGAGGGCGCGTGCGGCATGGTGCGCAAGGGCGATGACCCGGCCGTTGGCCGTGGGTGCGGGTGTGGTGGTGGTCATGACTGCTCCTCGTCGTTCTCGGTGTACGGATCAAGAGGTGCGTCGATCAAGGTCGCCAGCTCGCGGGTGAACTGCCGCGTGCGCGGACTGTCCTGCCCCCCGAGCGGCTCCAGCAACTGGTCCAGCAGGCCCTGGACCACGCCGATCGCGCGGCGGGTGACGTCGCGCCCCTGCTCGGTCAGCGACAACTGCATGGCGCGCGGGTCGCCCGGGTCCCGGTTCCGTTCGACGAGTCCGGCGGTCTCCAGGGCGCGGGCGAGCTTGGAGACGTACAGCGGTTCGAGGCCGGTGTGGTCGGCGAGCCGGCGCTGGCTGGGCCGCAGCCCGGAGCGCGACATGCCGTACAGGGAGGCCATCACCGCGTACTGGGCGTGGGTCAGGCCCAGTGGTGCGACCGCCCGGTCGACGGCCACCCGCCATTTCATCGACAGGCGCCAGACCAGGTACCCCGGCGTGGCGCTCTCAGTTGCTGGACTCACGCCAAATACTGTACATGGCTACTATGTACATGGCTACTAAATTCCGGCTTCCGAACCCGCCCAACCCGCGCCCTACGCCCGGTTCTGCCCGAGTCCGGCTCGATGACGCCTACTTCGTGCACCCGGACTTGCCGATGTCTTGACGATACGTTCCATGGCCATTCAACCGAGCGTCCCTGGCAGGGGTGTGCGCCCTCCCTAAGGTCCATGAGCGTTGCGGAAGAAGGGACCCATGGACACACTCCTCGCAGTCCGTGCTCGCGGAATCGCCAAGTGCTTCGGGGACGTCGTCGCACTCGACGGCGTCGACCTCGATGTGACGCAGGGACAGATCCACGGCCTGGTCGGACCGAACGGCGCAGGCAAGACCACCTTGCTCGGCCTCCTGCTGGGCCTGGCGGTCGCCGACAGCGGCGGCCTCGAGATCCTGGGTACACCGGTCGGGCGGGCGCTCGCCGCGCCCGACGGCGTCGCCGGCTTCGTCGACGGGCCCGGCCTCTATCCTTCGCTCACCGCCCGGCAGAACCTCGCCGCGCTGGCCGCCCTCCGCGGGCAGGACGCGCGCGCGGCCGGGATCGACGACGTACTCGCCCAGGTGGGACTCACCGACGTCGCAGACGACCGGGCCCGCGGGTTCTCGCTCGGCATGCGCCAGCGGCTCGGGCTCGCCGCCGCCCTGCTCACCAAGCCCCGCCTGCTCGTGCTCGACGAACCGTCCAACGGCCTGGACCCGGCGGGCAAGAAGCACGTGCACGGGGTCCTGACCCGGCTCGCCCACGAGGGGACCGCCGTCGTGCTGTCGAGCCACCGAATGGACGACCTGGAGGCACTGTGCTCCGAGGTCACCATCCTGGCCACCGGACGGGTCGTCTTCTCGGGCCCGCTGGGCAAGCTGGCCGCCGAGAACCGCGAACTCGACTACCGGCTGCTCACCTCCGACCCGGAGGCCGCCCGTGAACTGGCCCTCGACACGGCCGGAATCCGCGTCGTCGACGACGCCGGCGTACGGAACGACGCCGACCTCCTGGTCGTCCGCGCTCTGGTGCCGGCCCTCGACGAACTCGTGCTGGGGATCGTTCGCGCGGGCATCGCACTGCGCGAGCTCGCACCCGTCGTCTCGCCGCTCGAAGCGGCGTTCCTCGCCCTCACCCAGCAGCAGGAGGCCGGCCGATGACCGCGACCATCGTCGCCGACAACGTTGTCCCCGTCCGTCGCGTCCCGGTTTCGCGCGGCTACCGCTTCGAGCTGGTCAAGCTGGTCTCGCAATGGCGGATCCGCCTGCTGGTCCTGGCCTGCTGGATCGCGCCGGCGCTCTTCGTCGCCGCGGTGAGCCAGCAGAGCACACTCCCCGTCGACACGCTCTTCGGCCGCTGGATGCACGCGACGGGGTGGGCCGGACCGCTGGTGATGCTCGGTTTCGCGGGCACCTGGGCCCTCCCGCTGCTGACCGCGGTTGTCGGCGGCGACGTGTTCGCCTCTGAGGACCGGCTCGGCACCTGGCGCCACCTGCTGGTGGCGGTCCGCTCACCCCGGCGGATCTTCGTTGCGAAGGCGCTGGCCAGCCTCACCGTCCTGCTGCTGCTCGTGGCCGGGATGGCCTGCTCCAGCGCGGTCGGCGGGGTCGTGGCGGTCGGCAACCAGCCGCTGGTCGGCCTCGACGGCCACCTGCTGACGCCGTCCGACGCCGCCGGACAGGTCCTGCTCGCCTGGCTCTGCGCACTCGCCCCGACGCTGGCCCTGGCCGGGATCGGCCTGCTCGGTTCCATCGCGCTCGGGCGGTCCCCGATGGGCCTGCTGCTGCCCGCGCTCGTCGCGCTCGCGATGCAGCTCGCGCAGATGATGCCGCTCCCCGTCGCCGTACGCCTGGCCCTGCCCGGCTACGCCTTCATCTCCTGGAACGGGCTGTTCACCGGCCCCCAGCAGCTCGCACCGCTCCTGATCGGCATCGCGGTCAGCCTGCTGTGGGCCGTGACCACGACGGTCCTGGCCTACCTCCTCTTCCTGCGGCGCGACTTCACCAACCTGACCGACGACGGCTCGGCGCGCCGCGCGCTCCTCGCCGGCGCCCTGCCGCTGGCCGGGCTGCTCGCCGCGACGGTCGCCGTCCTCACCGCGACGACCACGGCCACGGGTTCCGGGGTCGAACAGGACAAGGTGCAGCGCTCGGTCGCCACGGCCTTCGCCCACCTGTACCGCATGCAGACCGACCAGCTCCACCGTCCCGCCGTCACCGAAGCGCAGCTCAAGGCCACGGCGGCGTGCACCAAGGGCGGCGTCACGGCCGATGCCGAGGGGCCCGGCAACGACTGGCGCTGCGTCGTCTCCTGGCACCTTCCCGGCGTATCCGCCACGGGCCAGGCCATCTACCAGCTCGACGTCACTCCGGACGGGCGGTACGTCGCCGACGGCGACGGACCGAAGGAAGTCAACGGCTACTTCCTGGTGCGGACCCCGGTGGGGGACGCGCCGAACCCGCTCTGGCAGTTCGACGGCAACGTCGAACTGCTTGCCACCTCCCCGAAGGGATAACTCAACATGCAGGTCACTCGTCGCCGCCGCACGGACGCCGAGAGGGACATCCACGCCCTCCCCGGCCGTCGGTTCGGCAGCCGCAGAACCCTCACGCTGGCTGCCGCGACCGCCGTCGTCCTCGCCACCGGTACCGGGATCGGGTTCGCCCAGACCACCCAGTTCGGCCACGACCAGGTCGGCCAGGTCACCGACCGGGGGCAGGTCGTCTCCAGCGACCAGTACATCGCCCCCTACGGTGAGCGCCTCGTCATCAACAACGGCAAGATCATGTCGTCCTCGGTCAGCCCGGACGGCACCCACCTCGCGGCCTCCGTCACCGACGGGGGCGTGGCACTGGCCGTCGTGGACCTGAAGAACTGGAAGGTCCAGCAGCTCGTCGGCAACTCCGCGTCCGCGGACCTGCGCATCGGCAGCAACAGCGTGGGCCAGGAAGGCCCCACGTACTCCCCCGACGGTTCGCAGCTGTGGCTGGGCCAGACCGACGGCTACACCCGCTTCACCGTGAACCCCGACGGCAGCCTCGCCAACCCGACGTCGGTCTCCATCCCGGCGGACGGCTCCAAGCACGCCCTGGTCGGCGAGCCGGTGTTCTCCTCCGACGGCTCCACCGTGTACGCCGCGGTCAACGGCCAGAACCGCGTGGTCGCCATCGACACGGCGACCGCGACCGTCAAGCAGAGCTGGGCCGTGGGCAACGCCCCGCGCGACATGGTCGTGGTCGGCTCCAAGCTGTACGTCAGCAACGAGGGCGGGCGCCCGGCGAAGCCCGGCGAGACCACCATCAACTCGTACGGCACGCAGGTACCAGCCGACCCCAAGACCGGCGCCACAACGACCGGAACGGTCAGCGTCATCGACCTGGCCGACCCGGCGGCCGCCGTCGCGAGCATCGACGTGGGTCTGCACCCGACCGCGCTGTACGCCAAGAAGGGGGCGCTGTTCGTCACGGACACCGCCACCAACGACGTGTCGGTCATCGACACCCGCAAGAACAAGGTCGTGCAGACCATCGCCACCCAGCCGTGGCCGGAGGCGTCGGTGGGCTACGAGCCCAACGCCGTCACACTCACCGACGACGGCCACCTGCTGGTGACGCTGGGCCGCGCCAACGCGGTCGCCGTCTACCGGTACGACTCCCCCCAGGAGCCGGTCGGCTACGTCGGCCTCCTCCCGACGGACTACTTCCCCGCGGAGATCGCCACCGTGGGCAACCAGGTCGTGGTCTCCAACACCCGCGGCATCGACGCCCGCCGGCCCACCAGCAGTGCCGGGCACGGCACGCACGACACCACCTCGAGCGTCCAGCGGTTCACGCTGCCGAGCGAGAAGGTCATCAAGTCCCAGACGGCCAAGGTCTTCCAGCAGAACGGCTGGACCAACGGCTCGGTCAAGCTCGCGAAGGACAAGGGCAAGGACAAGGGCCACGCGAAGCCGGTGGCCGTCCCGCAGCGACTCGGCGACCCGTCGACGATCAAGCACGTCTTCATGATCGTCAAGGAGAACCGGACCTACGACCAGGTCTTCGGCGACGTCCCGCAGGGCAACGGCGACCCGTCCCTCGCCGAGTTCGGCGAGAACGTGACGCCGAACCAGCACGCGCTGGCCCGGCAGTTCGGGCTGTACGACAACACGTACGACATCGGCACGAACTCCGCCGAGGGCCACAACTGGCTGATGCAGGCCGACAACCCCGAGTACACCGAGTCCTCCGCCGGAGAGTACGCGCGCAGCTACGACACCGAGGACGACGCCCTCGGCCATCAGCGCACCGGCTTCATCTGGACCGGCGCGCAGGCGCAGGGCAAGAGCGTGCGGGACTTCGGCGAGTTCCACCAGTTCCTCACCAAGCCGTCGGGCGCGACCTGGCAGAACCTGTACTGCGACACCAAGAACATGCAGGCCACCGGGCAGGACACGGCCTACAACCTGGTGTCGTCCTCGCCGATCCCGTCTCTGAACAGCGTCTCGGTGCCCGGCTTCCCGAAGTTCGACACCAGCGTCCCGGACGTCTACCGGGCGGAGATATGGAAGCAGGACTTCGAGAAGAACGGTCCGGCGAACCTGAACATGTTCTGGCTCTCCAGCGACCACACCGGCGGGCCCGCGGGCCCCGCCGCCCAGGTCGCGGACAACGACCTCGCGGTCGGCCGGATCGTCGACGAGATCTCGCACAGCAAGTACTGGCAGGACTCCGCGATCTTCGTGGTCGAGGACGACTCCCAGGCCGGCCTCGACCACGTCGACGGCCACCGCGCCCCGATCCAGATCATCAGCCCCTGGGCCCGGCACGACACCGTCGACAGCCGCTACTACTCGCAGATCACGATGATCCGCACCATCGAGCAGATCCTCGGGATCCACCCGATGAACCAGAAGGACAGCGCGGCCACCCCGATGTTCGGGGCGTTCACCAAGAAGGCCGACTACACGCCCTTCACCGCGCTGCCCAACCGCACCCCGCTCACCGACGGCCTCAAGACCCCGCCCGCCTGCGGCCTGGACACCCCGGCGCCGCAGGACCCGAGCGCCGCGGCCGTCCCGACGACGAAGGTGCCCGCGGGCAAGAAGGCCCTCGCCGCGAAGTGGGAGGACTGGCAGTCCAAGCAGCGGCTGACCGGCCCCAACGCCAGGCCGGACTTCGCCAACCCCGCGCAGATGAACCACCTCACGTGGTACGAGACGCACCAGTGGACGACGCCGTACCCCGGCGAGGACAAGATCTTCGCGCCGGACGACGTCCCGGGGGCCTACATCCCGTCGGCGGAGAACGACGGCTGACGCCCGCTGATCACACATACGGGCCTCTGGTCGGCGGTGCCGTCGGCCAGAGGCCCTGAGCGTCGAACTGCCTCGCTTCAGTCGGTCGCTCCGAGGGCGATCCTCGCGAGCAGGGCCGCACAGGCCTCGGGCATGGACAGGAACGGCGAGTGGTCACTGGGCAGCCGGTGCACCGCGTCGGCGCGGCCGGCCATGCCCTCCTGGCAGGCCGGCGACAGCGCCCGGTCCCGCTCGCACACGACGTACGTGGACGGGAGCGCGCGCCGGCCGGCGCGGGTCAGCGGCTCGGCGAACGACTTCGCGCTCTGGGGCACCAGCCTTGCGGCCGCCGCCTCCGCCTCCCGCCGCGGCACGTCGCCGTAGAACGTGCGGATCGGGTCGTCCGGGGGCGGGTGGAAGCCCCGCGGCTCGGCCGCGACGGGAGCCCCGTGGTAGCCCAGGACGCTCTCGCCGACCTCCAGCCGGTACGCGGCCAGGTAGACGACATGGGCGACCCGGGGCGCCTCGTCGACGGCCTGGGTGACGGGCGCACCACCGTAGGAGTGCGCGACCACGACCACCGGGCCCTCGATGCCCGCCAGCTCCCGGAGCACCTCGCGCGCGTCGTCATGGATTCCGGCGTCCTCCCGCCCTGCGCTGGGCAGCTCGACGACGCGCGTCGCCCAGCCACCGGACCCGAGCACGGACCGCACGCGGTCCCAGCACCACGACCCGTGCCACGCCCCGTGGACGAAGAGCAGGGTCGGCGCGTTCGAGCGGCTGTCCGCGACGGCACACATCACCTTCGATACTCGGGCAGTTCCCTCGGGGACACCAACCCCACCGGTGCGCATCACGGCCGGGAGCCCTACGAGATAATTGACTCGTCAAGGATTTGATACGCTCCGGAGGAAGCCGGGCGGTCACCTGACAACGGAGGCACGATGAGTTTCCTGCTGGACGAGAACGACCCCGACGACCCGGCCTGGAACAGGCGCGGCGCGCTCTACGTGCCGTCGGGCCACGGGCCGACCGTGTGGGCCGCGGACGACGTCTACACGGTCAAGGCCACGGGCGCGCAGACGAACGGGAGCATCGGCTTCATCGAGGCCACCGTTCCGGCCGGTGGCGGTCCGGTGCCCCATGCGCACACGCAGGAGGACGAGACGTTCTA
Organism: Streptomyces sp. NPDC059718; assembly: GCF_042733315.1. NCBI lineage: Bacteria > Bacillati > Actinomycetota > Actinomycetes > Kitasatosporales > Streptomycetaceae > Streptomyces > Streptomyces sp. NPDC059718. Next base: position 105,052 of record NZ_JBHWGA010000008.1, on the reverse strand, counting down.
CGTCCTCGACGGCGAGCTGGAGTTCGTGGACGGCGACCACGAGTTCACCGCCGTGGCAGGGGACTTCATCCACGTGCCCAAGGGCATCCGGCACGGCTTCACGAACAAGCGCATCCACGCGGCGCGCCTGCTCTTCATCTACACGCCGCCCGGCCTCGAACAGCTGATGCTGGACCACAGCACACCCGCCCGCCCCGGCGAGGCACCGCCGCCGGTCGACGACGACATGGGCGCCCGCGCCGAGCAGGTCATCCGGCGCTCCAAGACGATCATGCTCCCGTAGACCCCGCGGCACCGTCGACCGCAGCACCGTGGACCGCGCAGCACCGCAGCCCCGTAGGCCCTCAGCCGCGTCGGTCGAAGGTCCGGCCCCGTCCGACCAGGGCGGGCAGCCGCGTGGCGGGCCCTCCGCCGGGGATGGCGCTCATGCCGATCTCGAACTGGCCGATGACGGCCTTCTCGCGGCTGCCGAAGCGCATGTCGGTGGCGAGCAGGAACTCGCTGCCCGCGCCGCGTGCGATGCCCCTGACGGAGGCGATCGTCGCCAGGGGGAGCTTGCTCAGGCGGGTGAGGAGAGCGGTGTAGGGGTGGACCTCCTCCGGGTGGGCCAGGACGTGGTCCAGCTCGTCCTTGGCGGAGAGGTCGTAGTGGGCGATGAAGAACTCGGGGTCGGCGCTGTCGAAGACGATGACCGCGACACCGTTCTGCTCGGCGCGCGTGAAGACGGCGCCCAGCTCGCTCGTCATCGTCGCGTCCACGAGATTGACGGGAGGGTTGTCGAATGTCACGCGCCAGTAGGTGGCCGAGTGCTCGGTCAGCGTGAACCGCGTCGGTGCGTCCATGGGTCCGACGCTAGTGTCCGGCGCACGAGCGGCAACCCGGCCGCGTCCGGCCGGGGCCGCGTCCGGCGCCCCGCGGGCCCTGGCGCAGCCTCCAGGGCCCGCGGGGACGTTGCGCGGGCGCATTGGTGCCGACGCGTCAGGCGCGCGGCCGCCGCCCCGTCACACTCTCGTACGGACGAGGTCGATGAGCTTGGCCTCGGACTTATTGTCGGCGTCGCGCTTGAGGGTGACGACCTGGATGGTGCACAGGCGGTCGCCGACGGTGAACGCGGTCATCATCGAGTCGTCGACGTCCTCCGAGCCGGCCGTCTTCGGGGAGCCGATGCTCAGTGTGACGGAGTGGTAGGTGTCGGGGTTCTCCCAGTTGCAGACGCTCTCCCCCACACCGGCGTCGGGGTGCCCGCCGTCGTTCTCGCCGATGAGCGGGGTGACCTCCTCGGGCTTGAGCAGGGTGCAGGCGTCGACCTTCTTGCCGTCCTCCGACGAACCTCCGCCCGAGGCCGCTCCCTTCCCCTTGGCGGCGGAAGCAGGGCCGGACTGCGCGGGGGCCGCCTTCGCGCCGGTGTCCGACGAGCCGCAGGCGGTCGCTGTCGCGGCGATGAGCACCAGGCCGACGATTGCCAGAGGTGAACGCATCACTGTTGGGTCCTCCGATGGTGGCGTGGCAGGCCGGAGGGGCACTCCGACCTCGTGTCCCGGCCCCGGAAGACGTCACCTCGCGCTCGGCCAGTTGCGGGCTCCTGTCACAGGGCCGCAACCGATTGTCATCGCCGTGCGACAGCCGTGTTCGCCGGGCCCGCGGGCACGCGAACACGGCCGCCCCAGCGGCGGCACCCGCTAACAACGACACCGGCGCCCCCACCGGGGGGGCCCGCGGGGCGAAGAGC
>NZ_JBHWGA010000008.1:0-103313 GCF_042733315.1 Streptomyces sp. NPDC059718 | reverse complement strand
GCGGCTCGTTTGCGCCTGCGGCGGGCATGCGGGGGCCCGCCCCCCCCCCCCCCCGGCCCGCCCCTGCGGCGGCACCGTCTCACACGGACTCGGGCGCCTCCACGGGGTGCGCCGGCGGGGCGATGAGCGACGCCACCGGGTTCGTCACCGTGCGGCAGCGGGTCCAGCCCGCCGCCTCACCGTCGGTGGGTGAGGCGATCTCCGTGGGCTCCGTGGCGGGGACGGTGCCGAGCAGCCCGCGGTCCCGGCAGTAGTCGTCGTCGTAGATCGTGGAGAGGTAGCGGTGCGGCCCGTCGGGGAAGACGGCCACGATGCGTGCCTCGGCGGAGTAGGTACGGGCCGCCCATCCGGCGACGAGGGCGACGGCACCGACGCTCCAGCCGCCCGACGCGTAGTGGGAGCGGGCCAGGGCACGGCAGGTGTGCACGGCCTCGGCCGCGGCGACCCAGTGCACCTCGGTGAACTGCTCGTACGCCACGTTGCGCGAGTGGATGCTGCTGCCCAGGCCCCGGACGAGACGGGGCCTGACGGGCAGGCCGAAGGTGATCGAGCCGACGGTGTCCACCCCGATCACGTGCAGGTCCGGGTTGACGGCGCGCAGCGTGCGGCTGATGCCCGCCGAGTGGCCGCCGGTACCGACGCTGGTGACCAGGACGTCGACCCGGCCCAGTTGCTCGATCAGTTCCGCCGCCAGGGGCGTGTAGGCGTCGGCGTTGTCGGGGTTGTCGTACGGGTCGGCGCACCAGGCCCCCGGTTCTGCCGCCAGGAGTTCGGTCACGCGCCGGCGGCAGGCCTCCTGCCAGCCCTCGTAGGGGTGGGCGTCGCGGACGATGTCGAGGCGGGCACCGCGTGCGCGCAGCAGGCGCTTCATGTCCGGCTCCAGGTCCGGATCGGTCACGAGCGTGACGGGGTGGCCGAAGACCCGTCCGGCGAGCACCAGTCCGAGGCCGAAGGCGCCGCTGGTGGACGCCACGACGGTCGCGCCGGGAAGGAGATCGCCGCGCTCGCGTGCGCAGCCGACCATGTGGAGGGCGGAGCGGTCCTCGATGGCTCCGGGGTTGGCGCCTTCCAGCTTCGCCCAGAAGCCGCGTCCGGGAGAGGTGAGGGGGTGGGAGATCCACAGCAGGGGCGTGTCTCCGACCGCGGAGGCGAGGTCGCGGCCGGTGGTGGGCTCGTTCATGGTGTCCGCTTTCTGGAATCGGGAAGAGTGCCGTGCACGGCTCACCCACCACCGGTGCGCACACGGGCGGGGGTGAGGGACCGTCAACCGGTCCGGGGGGCGTCTTCTAGATGCGCCAGAGGCAGAGGACGGACGGCTCCGCGGTCGCTATGCGGGCGTCGGGGGCCGGGTCGCTTCCCGGTGTGTTGTGCGATGCGGGGACCTGCCCGGACGCCGCTTCGGTGGCGCCGGTCTGAGCGGGGCCGGTCCCGTGCTCGCGTGGTCCGGTGCGGGACCCCGGGAGCTCGGCGGAGCCCGGGGAGCAGTCCTCACCGGGGTGGTGGGGAGTGACGGGGTGCGGTCGCTCCTCCGCGTTCTTCAGATGAACGTGCGCGTGCGGGCAGCTGTGGGCGTGCGCGGGCGAGCCGGCCACGGTGAAGCAGAATGCGGCCAGCAGCGCAACGAGGAACGTCGGGCACGTTCCGCGGTGGCGGCCTCGCACAGGCCGCACATTACGCCATGAAACATCCCGGAACGCGCTCAGACGTGCGGCGGTTTGCCGCTCGGATGGTGATCCGCGAGGTTGAGCCCCTCGTCGACGAGCCAGCGCAGATGGCCGTCGGAGAGCGTGTAGATCACCCGGCGGCCCTCCTTGCGGGAGGAGACCAGGCCCGCGATCCGGAGTTTGGCCAGGTGCCGGCTGACGGCGGGACGGGCGGCGCCGACCCGCGCGGTCAGCGTGGAGACGTCCGCCTCGCCCGCGGTCAGCGAGTGCAGCAGGGCGAGGCAGGTGCGGTCCGCGAGGAGGCTCAGGATCTCGGCCCCGCGGACGTAGTGCCCGGTGCCCGGTGCTCGCGGGTGCACACCATGCGCAGGCAACAGGTGCATGCGTGCGTTTATATGCACATAATGGGGGGGGGAAGGCTCAGCCCGTGTCCACCCACGACTCCCTGCGCGAGGTGCCGGGGGTCCGGGAGGTGGGCGAGCTGCGCCTGCGCTGGATCGGGCACGGGCTGCGCGCCGAGGTCGCCGTGGTCGTCGACGGGAACCTCACCGTGCGTCAGGCCCACCACACGGCTGTCGCGGCCGAGCACGCGCTGCTGCACGCGGTCCCCCGCCTGACCGCCGCCCTGGTCCACGCGGACCCCGCACCCGTGCCGGGTGCGGCCGACCCGCACGCCGAACCGGCCCATCACACCGCCTGAGAGGCACTGCCCGGCCCGCGGGCACGCCCGGGCGACACGATCGCGCCGCCTCCCGGACGACGCGCACGGACCTACCCGATGCGGCGTCAGCCCGCAGGAACCGAGGTGCCGGACCCGTCCGGAAATGCCGCCTTCGCGCGCATCCGCCGTGACATTGCTGGGCATATCTTCCGATATGCATCAGATTCGACACCTTCGACTGGTTCCTCCACCCCGTGCGCATGAGTGCGGCGGCGGCTGTCACTGGGTGAGGTGGGCGCGTGGGCATAGTGGGGATGACCTTGACCGTCGTGATCCTCGTGCTCGCTGGAGCGGGGCGGCGGCTCCGCCGATACCCCGGCGGCTGGAGATTCGCGCTCTCCGGCCGTCATGAAGCCGACAGGGACGCCCTGGACCGCGCCCGGCGGGCCGTCCGCAAGCTGCGGCGCGGGGCGCGGCGCGAACTGGCAAGGGCGCAAGCGCAGGTGGCACGGGCCGATCGTGCCCATCGGCGTCGCATCGGCGACGCCGAGCGGCACCTCGCGCGGCTGCGCCGGCCCGGCAAGGGCGCCTTCGTCGCGGCGCTCGGGAAAGTGTCCCTGCACGCGCACGTGATGGTCATATCCGGGCGGGAGACGAAGGTCCTGCAGCTGGACGGCCTGCAGGTGCGGTTCGAACACAGCCCGACGGGCCATCACCTCTACCTCAGGCGGCCGGACGAGGTGCATCTGGAGTCCTACCCGCCCGGCGAGCACGGCGAGGACGGCGTGCGCCTCTTCAGCGTCCGCGTCGAGAACGCCGTCGCCAAGGAGAGCAGGTTCCGAGCGGAGCTCGCCACGTCCGTCAAGAAGGCGGAGGACGCCCTCAAGGCGGCGCACGCCGATACCGGCCCCGCTCAGGACGCCCGCAAGTGGCTGGGCATGCTGACCGCCCGCCAGAGCCGCGACCCGGCACTCGCCGATGCCCTCGCGGGCCTCGAGGCCGCCCGGGACCGGTGGCAGGGGCTCACGGGACGACGCCCTCCGCGGTAGGCGGGTGGAACGGATGCCCTCACCGCGGCGGGCGCTCCGGCCGCTGCGGCTCGACGGGCGACGTGAAGGCGTCCCAGTCGGCGCGGCCACCGGCCCCCATGACGGCGGTGGCGGAACCCAGCTCCGCACCTGAACGGGCACGCAGCTCGCGCCGGGCCATCCACGAGACCACCGGCGGGAACAGCGGCCGCAGCGGCTGGCACCAGCGCAGCCACGGTGGCGCGTACACATGGTGTGCGCGCCGGGCGATGCCCGTGGCGAGCCAGTCGGCGACCTGGGCGGGCGAGTGGACGCGGCGGGCGAACGACGGCTGGTTCTTCCGCAGGGCGCGCAGTACGGGGTGGTCGTCCAGATCGACGATCATGTCGGTGCCGGTCCAGTGGAGGTAGGCGATGCCGACGGTGACGCCGTCGGGCTCGACCTCGCCGCGCAGGGCCTGCGCGAAGGACTCGGCACCCGCCTTGGAGGCACAGTAGGCGCTCATCAGCGGGGCGGCGGAGAAGGCGGCGGTCGAGGCGATCTGCAGGAAGTAGCCGCGGGTCCGCGTGAGCTGGGGCAGGAAGGCCCTGGCCGTGTTCGCGGCCCCCACCAGGTTGACGTCGATGACCCGCTGCCAGAGTTCGGCTTCGGTGTGCGCGAACGGTCCGCCGGCGGCGATGCCGGCGTTGGCCACCACCACGCTGGCGGGGCCGAGTTCCTCGTCCACCCGCCGGGCCGCGTCTTCGAGTGCCGGGCGGTCGGTGACGTCCGCCTCGACGAAGATGTTCGGATGGGGCAGGGAAGCCGCCGCCTGACGCAGGGTCGCCTCCTCACGGCCCAGCAGCGCGACCCGCATGCCGGCTGACGACAGGTGCCGGGCGAGCGCCTCACCGACTCCCCGGGCCGCGCCGGTGACGACGGCCACGCGCCCTTCCAGCGGGGCCGTCGCCCTGCGGCTGCGTACGCTGGTACCGGTCGTCATCACGGGCACACCGTTCGATCCTGGTCCGGAAGCGGGGGGCACCACCGAGTGAAGCCGAGCTTCGAGCCCCGGGCCGCGTGCCGCGTCGGACGGCCCCGGGGCGGCCACTCGAACGGAGGCCTGGCCACGTGCGACGTGCGCACACGGCGCCGGGCACACGCTGTCCCCCGGCGGACGAATCGAGGGAGAAGGCGATGAGTACCCACCGGGCCGGCCGGACGGCCGTGCGCCGCGACGTGCACCGCAGCGGCCGTGTCCGGAGCGAGCACGCGCTCCGTGTCCTCGCCGACACCGGCACCGCCTTGGTGACCGCCTGTGCTCCCGGCGCGCAGACCCGCTGGCCCGTCGCCTACGCGCAGGCCCGCGCCACCGGCGACCGCACCGTGCGCACCGACGCGATCGACGGCCTCGCCACGGGACGGTGGGAGCTCACGCCCGGGCGGTGGCAGGAGACCGAGCTGCGGATGTGGCAGCCGCCCACCGCCTGGTTCAGCGTCAACGCCTTCTACACCGAGGCCGGGCTGCGGAACTGGTACGTGAACTTCGAGCGCCCCACGATCCGGACCGCCGACGGGTTCGACACCTTCGACCTCATCGTGGACCTGCTCGTCGCCCCCGACCTGAGCAGCTGGGAGTGGAAGGACGAGGACGAGTACGCCCACGTCCGCAGGCTCGGCGTCGTCACCGACACCGAACACCGGGCCGTCGACGCGGCCCGCGGACAAGCGCTGGCGATGCTCGAGGAACGTTCCGGACCGTTCGGCGAGGCCGCCGCGTGGGCGGCATGGCGGTGGGAACCGGCCTGGCCCACACCGCGCCTGCCGCTCGCCGTACCCCAACGCCGAGGCAAGGAAGGTGATTTGTAAGGAGCGCTCGCGGGGACGGGATCAACCCCGCGCGGCCGCCGACCAGTCCCGGGAGGCGTCGGCGCCCCAGCTCGCCAGCAGACGCAGCGCCTCCTCCGACGCCGAACCCGGCTCGGCGTGGTAGGTCGACAGTGACTGCTCCTCGTCGCCGGGGAGCGCGAGGGTCTCGTAGCGGAGGGTGAGCGCGCCCGCCAGCGGGTGCAGCAGCCGCATCCCGCCGTGCGACTTCCGCTTCACGTCGTGGGCCGCCCACAGCGACCGGAAGTCCGCACTCCTCATGGAGAGCTCCCCGACCAGCGCCGCGAGCATCGGATCGTCCACGTGCCGGCCCGCGTCCATCCGCAGCTGGCCCGCCACGTCGGCGGCCTTTGACTCCCAGTCGGCGAAGAGCCGCCGGGCCGCCGGGTCGAGGAAGGTGATCCTGGCCCAGTTCCGGTCCTCAGCGGCACGCTCCGCCCAGTCGCCGAAGAGCGCGGACGCCGTGCGGTTCCACGCCAGCACGTCGGTGCGGCGGCCCCACACGTACGCGGGAACACCCTCCAGAGCCGACAACAGCTCCTGGAGCTCCGGCCGCACCCGCCGGCGTTCGGACGCGGGCCGCCGCTTCCGCTGCTTCGGCTTCGCCAGGTGCAGCAGGTGGGCGTGCTCCGCCTCGGAGAGCCTGAGCGCCCGCGAGATCGCGCCCAGCACCTCCACGGAGACGTTGCGGCCGTTGCCCTGCTCCAGGCGCGTGTAGTAGGCCACGGACACCCCGGCGAGCTGTGCCAGCTCCTCCCGTCTCAGGCCCGGCACCCGGCGCCGCCCGTACTCGGCGAGCCCCACGTCGGCCGGCTTCAGCCGGGCCCTGCGGGTGCGCAGGAACTCGTTGAGCTCCGAGCGCGCGTCGAGGTGCCGCCCGGCGCCGGGTCCCGGACCGGGCTCCGACCCGTCTCCCGGGCCGGTGCGGAGGTCGGGGTGGGTGGCCATGCGCTCCAGTATCCCGCCGGATTCCGGGCGGAGCCTGTCCCTGCCGGTGGTAGTCACGCGGGACGTAGGCAGAGCGGGGCCCTGGGTGACGCCGTACGGCCGGAGCAGCCTGAACGAGCGCCCGGAGACGACCACCCGGGGTCACGCCATCCGTGCCCGCTTCGGATCGCGTGCCGTTCGACCCGTCCGCCCGTACGGCGCCGGGTCACACACAGCCCATGGACCACGAAGAATGACGGAAACGACCACCACAGGTCCGTCCACCCCAGCGCGCGGACGGGACCGCCTCCCCGGGAAGGCCCTCTTCGGCCTCTTCCTCAGCGGGTTCGTCGGCATCCTCACCGAATGCCTGCCCGCCGGCCTGCTGCCGGAGATCAGCGGCACGCTCCACACGAGCGTCTCGCTCACCGGCCAGACCGTGACCATCTACGCCCTCGCCACCGCGATCGGGGCGATCCCGCTGACCCGGGCGACGGCGAGGTGGCCCCGCAAGAACGTGCTGCAGCTCGCGCTCGGCACCGTTGCCGTCGCCAACGCGCTCACGGCGCTGTCCGACGACTACGCGCCGACCCTCGTGATCCGCTTCGTCGCCGGCCTCGGCACCGGGCTCGTCTGGCCCCTCCTCGGCGGTTACGCCGCCCGGCTCGCCCCCGAGGGACGCCAGGGCCGCGCCATCGCCATCGCCCTGGCCGGAACCCCGGTGTCGCTGGCGCTGGGCGTCCCACTGGGCACCTGGCTGGGCGCCCTCGGCGGGTGGCAGCTCGCCTTCCACGCGTCCGCCGCCCTGACGGCGCTGACCATGGTGTGGATCCTGGCGACGCTGCCGAACCTGCCCGGCCGGTCGGCCGGCGAACGCTTCACGGTCCCGCAGGTCCTGCGCCTGCCGGGGCTGCGCACCATCCTGTTCGCCCTCGCCACGTACATGGTCGCCCACAACATCCTCTACACCTACGTCACCGACCTCCTCGGGCACCTGGGCATGGGCGGCCAGGCGGGCTGGGTGCTGTTCGCCTTCGGCGTCACGTCCATCCTGAGCGTCCTCGTCGTCGGCACCCACATCGACCGGCACCTGCGCAGGCTCGTCGTGGGCAGCACCGCGCTGTTCGCGCTCACCGTGCTCGTGCTCGCCGTGTGCTCCGGCGTGCCCGCGCTGGTCTACGCCGCCGTCGCGGCGTGGGGCTTCGCCTTCGGCAGCTCCCCGAGCCTGTTCATCGGCGCCGCGATCAACGCGACGGGGGCGGCCGCCGACGTCGCGCAGTCGATCACGATCACGGTCTTCTCCTCGTCCATCGCCCTGGGCGGCCTCATCGGTGGCCTCCTGGTCGCGGACCTGGGGACCGCGTCGATCACCTGGGCGTCGCTGGCCCTCCTGGTCGCCGCGGCCGCGGCCGTGACCGGGGGCAGGAGGCACGCCTTCCCCGCGGGCGCCTGAGGCCGGGCGGTCGTCACCCGGCGGGGCGTACCGCGTACGCCCCGCCGGACGGTGACCGGGTCAGGCCCCGACGCGGGGCGGGGTCGGCGTCCCGTGCACGCGCTTGGCGTGCGAGGCGTACAGGCGCGGGGCCAGCACCGGCATGATCAGCCGGGGCACCAGCGGGGCGTGCGAGAGGACCGCCTTGATCACCTCGGGGTCGCCCTCGTACATCACCATGCCGAAGGCCAGCGGCAGGTCCTTCTTCGGGCTGTTGGCCATGCCGTGCTCACCGAGCTCCGCCCACTCCGTCGCGGTGATGTACTCCTCGGCCAGCGGGAGGATCTCCTTCTCCTCCAGGGCCATGGGCTCCAGGAGCCGGCTCAGCAGTTCTTCGAGAGCCGCGGCGAGGGCCTCGCCGTCCTGGGCGGTGGAGCGCCACCCCGCCAGCAGTGCGGCCACCTCGGTGAGGGCGGTGTCGATGCCGTGGTGCTGCTCCTCCATCGTGGGCACGATGGCCGCGGTCCGCTCACCGCCGCGCTCCAGGAGGCGCGGCCACACCACCTTGTCCTCGCCCTCGTGGTGCAGGTGCAGGATCAGGCACACCTTGTCGGCATGGTCCGCCACGATCCCGGCGCGCCGGGTGTCACCGGCCTCCACGTCCCGGACGAGTTGCGGGAGCAGGCGGAACTCCCGGCGCATCATCGTGTGCGCCATGAACATGTCGCGCACATCGGCCATGGTTTCGCTTGTTTCGCTGGCTGTCGGTACTGCTGCCACTGCTGAAGCCTCGATTGGTGGGGGAGATCGCGGAAGGGAGCTTCGGATGCTGTCAGCGGCGGCGGCCCGCGCGCATCGGGAGAATTCCCGATCCCGCGGTGGAGTCCGCGCCGCACGGCCGCCCGGCAGGCGCCGGAGGGCGGTCGGGAGTTCTCCCGATGCGCGGGAGAGCCCGGCTCCGCCAGCATCGGAAGGGCTCCACCCCGGCAGTCCGTCGGAGCCGCGGATTCGCGGGGACCCCCGCCCGCGAACGCGGCGCCCCGTGGTCGAGCCAGTCGGGGGGCTCGCCACGGGGGGTCGCTCCCGCCCCACGGGCCGGGAAGGACCCGCACGTTGCTACCCTTCGGCGAGAATTGCCCGCATGACCACGACGGGGGCACGCCGCCCCCGGTACCCGGTGGTCACCACCCACAGGTCCCCTCGGATGAGCGCCCCCCTCTCGGCACAGACCCGCGTCAGCCCCGTCTTCGTGGGCCGCGAGGGCGAGCTGGCCGAGCTCCTGCGGGCCGCCGGGGCCGCGGACGGCGGCGACCCCCAGGCCGTCCTCGTCCGGGGCGAGGCCGGGGTGGGCAAGACGAGGCTGGTCGGGGAGCTCCTGCGGTCGCTGGAGCCGGGGGCGGCCGTCGCGGCGGTCGGTGGCTGCGTCGAGCTCGGCGGCGACGGCCTGCCCTTCGCCGCGTTCTCCGAGGCCCTGCGCGTGCTGTGGCAGCGGCTGCCCGACGAGGTGCGCGCGGCGAGCGCGGGCCATGAGGACCTCCTCGCGCGGATCCTGCCCGACCCGGGCGGCGTGACGCCCGTCGACCACCGGGACGACGACGTGACGCGGCTGTTCGAGCTCACCACCCGCGTCCTGGAGCGCCTCGCCTCGGACCGCCTGGTCGTACTCGTCATCGAGGACCTGCACTGGGCCGACGCCTCCACCCGCAACCTGCTGGGCTACCTGTTCCGCACCAGGCGCCGCGGCAGGCTGCTGCTCGTGGGGACCTACCGGTCCGACGACGTCGGCCCCCGGCACCCGCTGCGCCCGCTGCTCGCGGAGCTGGGCCGGCTCAGGTCCGTACGCCGTGTGGCGCTCCCCCGGTTCACCCGGGGCGAGGTCGGCGGGCAGCTCACCGGAATCCTCGGGGCGCCACCGGACCCGGCCGTCCTCGACGAGGTCTTCGCCCGCTCGGACGGCAACGCCTTCTTCGTCGAGGAGCTCGCCGGCGCCGGCCGGGAGCACCCGGGCCCGGGGCTCCATGACCTCCACGACGTGCTGCTGACCCGGCTGGAAGCGTTGCCGGAGACCAGCCGGCGCATCCTGCGCACGGCCGCCGAGGGCGGGACGGTGACCGGGTACGCGCTGCTGCGGGAGGTGGCGGGGCTGCCCGAGGACGAGCTGATCGAGGGGCTGCGCGCGGCCGTCCTCGCCCACGTCCTCGTCCCCGAACCGGGCGGCTCGGACTACCGGTTCCGGCACTCGCTGGTGCGCGAGACCGTCAGCGAGACCCTGCTGCCGGGCGAACGCGCGCTGATCAACCGCCGGTACGCGCAGGCGCTGGAGGCCGACCCCGCGCTCGTGCCCGCCGTGGAACTGTCCTGCCGTCTGGCCCGGCACTGGCACGCCGCGCAGGACTCCGTGAAGGCCCTGCGAATGAGCGTCGCGGCGGCCGAGGAGGCACGGCACTGCTACGCCTACGCCGAGCAGCTGTGGCACCTGGAACGGGCGCTCCAGCTGTGGGACCGGGTCCCGGACGAGGCCCGCGCGGCCCTGCCCGCCCCGCGCTGCCCGCAGACGTACCCACGCGGTGGCGCCGGACATGCGGGGCCCGGGCTCGACGGGAACGGGCACGCCCGCCTGGAGCTGCTCGCGACCGCCACCGTCGCCGCGCTGCACAGCGGCAGCCTCGACGCGGCACTGCGTCTGGCCGACACCGCGCTGGAGGGCCTTCCGCCGGAGGACGAGCCGCACCGGCTGATCCAGGGACTGAACCGCGGCGACGGATGGCAGGACCTCGAGACGGCACGGAAACTGGTCGACGGCCTGGCCCCGTCGCCGGTGCACGCCGACGTCCTGGTCCACATCGCCAACTGGAGCGCCGTCCACCGCCCCGGTACGGACCACCGGGCCGCCACCGACGAGGCCGTGCGGTACGCGGCCGCCGTGGGCGCGGAGGCACTGGAACTGCACGCCCGCATGACCAGGTGCCTGCTGGACGCCGGTACCGACCGCGACGGCGCCGGCGTCGCCGAGCTGTACGAGGTCAGACGGCGGGCGGAGGAACTGGGCGAACTCGGCATCGCCGGGCGGGCGAACCAGAACCTGCCGTCGATCCTGGAGGGCATGGGCCGTTCCGAGGAGGCCGTCGCGGCCGCCGACCACGGCATCGCGCTGTGCCGGTCGCTCGGGCTGGCCGACCACGAGGCGTGGGTGCACTCCAACCGGGCGATCAGCCTCTTCTCCCTGGGCCGCTGGGCGGAGTCCGAGGCGGCCCTCGACGAGGCCGCCTCGGTCGCCCGGTCGCACCTGCCGCGCTGGACGTTCGCGGCCCGCCGCGCCTACCACCTGCTCCACCGCGGTGACGCGGACGGCGCCGCCCGGCAGTTGGCGCTCGCCGAGCGACTGCGCGGCACCGAGCGGCTGCGGGCCGAACTCCTCGTGGCCCTCAGCCACTGCACGATGGAGATCGCGGCCGCTCAGGGCCGTCTCGCGGACGCCCGGGCCGAGTTCCTGCGGGCCGAGGCCGCGGGCCTGACCACCGGACCCGTCCGCTGGTCGCTCCCGCTGCTGCGCACCGCGGCGGCGGTCGAGGCCGAGGCCCGCCGGTCCGCCTCCCTCGGCGGGGCCTCGCCCGAGGTCCTCGCCGCGATACGCCGCGCCGCCGGCCGGCTCGACGTCGTCTTCCCCGTCTGGGCGGCGTACGAGCGGCTGCTCCACGCGGAGTTGGGGCGCGCGGACGGGGACGACGACCCGGCCCTGTGGTCGAAGGCCGTGACCTCCTGCACGGCGGTCGACCGTCCCCACGAGACGGCGGCGGCACTCCTCGGCGAGGGACGCGCCCTGCTCACCACCCACCGGCAGCGCGCCGCGGCACTCGACCGGCTCGGCCAGGCACGGCGCATCGCCACCGGCCTCGGGGCGGGCCTTCTCCTGGCGGACGTCGAAGCGGTGACACGCCGGGCCGGCACGGGCCCGGCGGACGAACAGGGCCCGCCCGCGACCGCCGCCATCGCGACGGAACCGTCGCCCTTCGGCCTCACCCCGCGCGAGTCGGAGGTGCTGGGACTGGTCGCGAGGGGGTACAGCAACCGCCGGATCTCCGAAGAGCTCTACATCTCGCAGAAGACGACGAGCACGCACGTCTCCAGCATCCTGGCCAAGCTGGGTGCCTCCAGCCGCACCGAGGCCGCGGCGATGGCGCACCGCAACGGGCTCCTGTCCTCCCCCTGACGGATTCGGGGATTCGGTGATTCGGGAATTCTCCCGATGCCCGGGACGACTCCGGCCTGCCAGCATCGGGCCCGACGTCACAACATGCTTCGGCCAGGAGTCCGTACGTGAGGCACGACCACGAACCGCCGCTCAGGGAGCGGGTGGACGCCGCGCGCAACCGCGCCGCGATACTCGAGGCAGCCGCCCGGCTCTTCGCCGAACACGGCGCGGACGGCGTCTCCATGGACCGGGTCGCCGTCGCGGCGGGCGTCGGCAAGGGCACCGTGTACCGCCGCTTCGGAGACCGGTCCGGACTGGCCTCCGCGCTCCTGGCCGCCCGCGAACGCGAACTGCGGGAAGCCGTCCTCGACGGACCGCCCCCACTCGGCCCCGGAGCCCCGGCCGAGGACCGCCTCGCGGCGTTCGTCACCGCCTACTTCGACCACGTCGCCGGGCACCTGGACCTCCTCCGCGCCTCCCAGACCGCGCACCCCGGCGCGCGCCACCGCACCGCCGCCTACCGCTTCTGGCACGACCACCTGACGACCCTGCTCGCCACCACCCCCGACCCGCCCACGACCGCCCACACCCTCCTCGCCGCCCTGTCCGCGGACCACGTCGGCGCCCTCCTCCCGGAACTCGGCGCCCACAGGATGCGCACGAGCCTGATCCGCCTGGCCGGCTCGGCCCCTCGTCCGTAGCTCCACCGCGCATCGCCACCGTCAACCAGTGGCCGCGTTCCCCTGGACCGGCGGGGCCGGTGCGTCGAAGGTGCCCATGAGTTCCCGGAGGAGTTCGACGACCAGCTCCGGCCGACCCACGAAGGGGGAATGCCCCGTCTGCCATTCACCGACGGAGTCGCAGCGCGCGGCCATGGCGTGTTGGAGTCCGGGGTCGACAGCGCGGTCCTTCGCGCAGACGACGTAGGTGGACGGGGTGTGCTTCCAGCTGTGGCGCTCCGGCACTCCCCGCCCGCAGCCGGCCGCCTGGGCTCGCAGCAGCGCCACGGCCCAGGCGGCCAGGTGCCCGGGGCAGTCCGCGTACAGAGCGTCCACGGCCCGGCTCGGGTCAAGGCGCGTGCAACCATCGGCCTGCGGCTCGATGGCAGCCTGCAATGCGCGGGAGGCACCGCCCAAGCCCGCCGCGCTCTCGCCCACGTCCGGCACGAAGGCCGCCAGGTACACCAGGCGCGCGGCTCCGCGCAGACCGGTGATCACCGAGCCTCCGTAGGAGTGGCCCAGGACCAAGGGGGGCTCCGCCAGGCTGTCCACGGCGGCCTGCGCGGCCGCCGTGTCGGCAGCCAGGGACCCCCTGTGGAGGGCGGGAACGACCACGTCCACACCCACCGCCCGCAGGGCCTCGGCAACCCGGATGAAGTGGCGGGGCTGGTGGTACAGGCCATGGACCAGAACCACGCAGGGCACTTGGGGCGCCTCCCGAGGTCGCAAGTGATCGACGCGATGCCTGCCCTGGCTAGACGCGCTCCAGGGGCCGGTGCGGGGTGGGCGGGAGTTCGACCTCGACGGGGTCCTGGGGGCGGACGATCCCGCCGCGGCGGACCACGCCCATGACGCCGGACTTGAAGGTGAACTCCCCCGACACCGGGTCCAGTGCGAACATCTCGCCGAGCAGGCCCTTGCGGAAGTCGTTGATCTTCGAGCAGGGGTTGCGCAGTCCCGTCACCTCCACCACGGCCTCGTCGCCGAGGTGCAGCAGGGTGCCGGTGGGCAGGCCCAGCAGATCCACGCCGCGGGTGGTGATGTTCTCGCCGAGCCGGCCGGCCGAGACGTCGAAGCCCTTGAGCGCGAGCTCGTCGAAGAGTTCCTCGTGCATCAGGTGGACCTGGCGCAGGTTCGGCAGGTCGGGCTCGTAGGTCATCCGGAACTGGTGGCGGATCGTCTCGCCGGCGTGGACGTCCCCTTCGACGCCGAGCCCGGCGAGCAGCGTTACGGACTCACGATTGGGCTTGCTGAAGGCGTACGTCGCGTGGCGGCTCACCGCCGTGACCCGGCCGGCCATGTCCCATCCCCACCTGTCATCGGTCCGCGTGCCAGGCCGATCCTAGCCTCGAGCTTTCACGAGGTGGGCTGCCCGTAGGCGATCAACCCCCAGCCTTGGCCCTGGACCAAGGTGATTAGGCTGGCGCGGTGACTGATGAGCAGGAGCGGGTCCAGCCGTCGGGAGTGTGGGCCACGGCGGTGGGGGTGGCCAGGGTGCGTGCGCTGGAGACCCAGCGGGAGAACGCGCTGTTCCGCGACCCACTGGCGCAGGCCTTCGCCACCGCCGGCGGCCTGTGGCCCTCCTCGCCGCCGCTGCCCGGTGACGAGGCCGCGCGACGCCGCCGGCTGGCCGTGTCGTTCTCCATCGTCATCAGGACGAAGTTCCTCGACGACCTGTTGCAGCAGGCCTCCGCGTCCGGGGTCCGGCAGGTCGTGCTGCTCGGCGCCGGCATGGACAGCCGGGCCTTCCGGATGGACTGGCCCGAGGGCACCCGCCTGTTCGAGGTCGACACCGCGGCGCCACTGGACTTCAAGGCTTCGGTGCTGCGCCGGGAGCGGGCCGTCGCACGCTGCGAGCGGATCACCGTCGCGGTGGATCTGCGTGAGGACTGGCCAGGCGCGCTGGCCGCCGCAGGGCACGATCCGGCCGTGCCGACCGTGTGGATCGCCGAAGGACTGCTGATCTATCTGCCCGAGGACGCGGTGGAGCTGCTGCTGGCCCGGATCGGCGCGCAGTCGGCGGCAGGCAGTCGGATGGGGCTGACGTTGGGCTCGCGCGGCGTGATCGAGCGCTTCGGCGCGGACGCCGCGCCGGGATCGGCGGCGTCCATGTGGGTCTCGGAAATGCCCGAGGACCCGGTGGACTGGCTGGCCGGGCACGGCTGGGAGGCCGGCAGCCACACCCTGCGCGAGCGCGCTGCCGCCTACGGCCGCCCGATCAGCACCCCGCCGCAGCGCGAGGAGCGGCCCGGCGGACTCATCTCGGCGGTCCGCCGGTAGGGCGCCTTCCGGTTCCCTGATGACCGACGGACCGTCACGACGTCACCGAGGTGGACGGCGGAGGGCGGCTCGCCCTCGCCGTGTATGGGGCAGCGGAATCAGGCGGCTCCCGGCAGTTGTGGCACTAGCACCCGTTTCGTAGCCCCCGGGTCGGCCTGCGCCCGCCGTCATCTCCATTGGAGATGACCGGCATCATGATTCATCTCGCACATGGAGGAAGCATCCGAACCGTGCCGACGCTGGAGCATGCAGCCGTGCAGCCAAAAGCCGCTCGGCCACCGTCCAGCTCACCGGGACCGCCTCGGCGGTTCACGTTACGAAGGGGTTCCGTGACCGCTTCCCCCGCTCCCCAGTCCCCGCAGGGGCCCACGCCCGCCGCGTTCGCCCACAGCGTGCCGGGATGGCTGGTGGGGCTGCTCGCCGTGGCGTCGGGCATGTCGATCGCCAACCTGTACTACGCCCAGCCGCTGCTGTCCTCGCTCAGCCGGGTCTTCCACGTCGACACGGCCACGGCCGGCGCGCTGATCACCGTGACGCAGATCGGTTTCGTGGCCGGCATGCTCTTCCTCGTGCCGCTCGGCGACCGGCTGGAGAAACGCCGGCTGGTCATCGCCCTGCTCATCGTCGCCACCGTCGCCCTCGCGGTGGCCGGTTTGGCGACGAGCTTCGCGATGCTGTTCGCCGCGTCGCTGGTCAGCGGTGCCACGTCGGTGGTCGCCCAGATCCTCGTCCCGTTCGCCGCGAGCCTCGCACCCGACCATTCCCGCGGCCGCATCGTCGGCCGCGTCATGAGCGGCCTGCTCGTCGGCATCCTGCTCTCCCGCACGGTCAGCAGCCTGGTCTCCGACCTCGCGGGCTGGCGCTACGTGTACCTGGGTTCCGCGGTCCTGACGGCCCTCCTCGCCCTGACCCTGCGGGCGGCACTGCCGCAGCAGGCCCCCACCACGTCGCTCGCCTACGGCCAGGTTCTGCGCTCCACGTTCCGGCTGGTGCGCACCCACCCCGCGCTGCTGCGCCGGGGGCTGTACCAGGCGGCGATGTACGCCGCGTTCAGCGCCTTCTGGACCACCGTCTCCTTCCTGCTCACCGGGCCGCGGTTCCACTACTCGCCGATCGGCGTCGGAGTGTTCGCGCTGGTGGGCGTCGCCGGTGCCGCGGTGGCACCGCTGGCCGGCCGCTGGGCGGACCGCGAGCTCGTGCGTCCCGTGACGGGGATCGCCCTCGCCGTGGCGGCGCTGGCCTTCGCCCTGGCAGGATTCGGGCAGCACCAGATCGTCCTGATCGCCCTTGCCGGGATCCTGATCGACATGGCCGTGCAGACCACCCTCGTCCTCGGCCAGCACACGATCTACCAACTCGACGCCGGCGCCCGGTCACGGCTCAACAGCGCCTTCATGGCCGTCTTCTTCGCGGGTGGCGCACTCGGCTCCCAGCTCGGGTCGCTCGCCTACCACGCCGGCGGCTGGACGGCGGTGAGCGTCCTCGGCGCCGCCCTGCCGCTGATCTCCCTCGCCTACTGGGCGACCGAGCGCAGCCCCGGCCGCAAGGACACCGCGGCCACGACCGCGGCGGCCGTGATCCGGTAACGCCTCTGGCCGGCGGGCCCCGCCGTGCTCATCCCGTCGTCTCCGCCGCCGTCCGGGGGGTGATGTGCCGCAGCAGCGCCTCGACCGCGGGCGACATGTCTCCCCGGCGGCGGACCACCATGACCTTCCAGGCGGGGGCGTGCTGCACGAACCGGCGTACGGAGAGGTCCGGGAACCGGGCCGCGATCGACGCCGGCATGATGCACACCCCGAGGTCGTGCCGGACCAGCTCGGACGCCGCCACGATGTCGTTGACCTCGAACACCGTGGACCGCTCCACGGCGGCGGCCCGGAAGGCACGGTCCACCGAGTAGCGAATGGCCCAGCCGGGCAGGAAGTCCACGAAGGGCATGCCGGAGATCTCGTCGAGGCGCACCAGATCGTCCTCGGCGAAGGCGCGCGTCGGCGAGGACACCAGCAGCATCTCCTCTCGCGACAGCAGACGGGTCACCAGCCCCCGTTGCTGCTGCCGGTCGAGCGCCACCACGCCGAGGTCCACCGTGCCCTCGCTCAGCGCCTGCCGGACGTTGGCCACCGGTGCCTGCTGCAGACGTACGCTCACCCCGGGGTGCTCCGCGCGCAGCCCCGCCAGGGCACGGTGCAGGCCGGCCCAGACGCCCTGCATGATGGCGACCGTCACGCGTCCGCGCACCTCACCCCGTACGGCGTCGACCACCGCTCGCGCCTCCTCGGCCGCGCGGAGCGCCGCACGGGCGGCGGGCACGAACGCCTCCCCCGCCGGGGTCAGCGACACGCGGTGCGTGGTCCGGTCGAACAAGGCGCTGCCCAGTTCCTTCTCCAGCGCCCGCACCGTGCCGGACACCGCGGACTGCACCACGTGCAGCCGCTGCGCCGCCGCCGTGAACCCGCCCTCCTCGGCGACCGCGACCACCACTTCCATCTGCCGCAGATCCATGCGTGCCGCCGCCGTCCCTTTCCCGTGGCCCGAACCAGGCGGTCATCTCCACCGGTGATGACCCGCCTCGTCCAGCATCGCATCCGGTGACCGGAGCGCACGGCGGCGTCACGGCTGCCCGGGACGCCGCGAGCACGGCACGCAACGCGAAGCGGCCGATCCACAGGGTGACCGGCCGCGGGGAATCGCCCCACCGGGAACAGCATCGGCTCGCGTGAAGTTGCATAAACCACCACATAGCGGCACCGACGGACCCCCTCCGAGGCGAATGCCCATGCGAGCGGAGCAGCACATCGTGACACCGGACGCGGACATCGCCTTCTGGGACGAAGGGGGCGGCGAGGCGGTGCTGCTCGTCCACGCCTCCTTCGGCGCCGACTGGTTCGCACCGCTCGCCGGGCTACTGCCCGGCTTGCGGGTCGTACGCACCCATCGCGCCGGGTACGGCCGGAGCCGGGACCTGAGCGGTCGGCTGGGCGTCACCGACCACGCCCGGCACCTCGCGGAGGTGCTCCGCGCCCGGGGGATCGGGCCGGCGCACGTGGTCGGGCACTCGACCGGCGGCACCATCACCTTGCAACTGGCCGCCGCGCACCCGGAGCTCGTCTGGTCGATGGTGCTGCTGGAACCGGCGTTCCCGTACGCCCCCGACGAGCCGGAGAGCGACGCCATGCGCCGGGCCGTCGCCGCCGCGGAGGAGGGCGACCTGGCGCGGGCCTACGGCTTCTTCCCCGGGAGCGTGTGCGCCCCCGGCTACCTGGACGTCATGACCCGCGCGCTCGGCACGGAGGGCTTCAGGAAGTCGGTGCTCAGCGGCAGGTACTTCTTCGAGCACGAGCGAGCGGCGTTCGCCGCGTGGGACGCCGACGCCGTCGGCCTCGACGGCCTGCCGCAGCCGGTGCTCCTGGTGGCGGGCGGCGAGGGGGAACGCCTCAACAGCCCCTACCGGGCCCGGAACCGCGCGCTGGCCGGGCGGCTCGCCCGGGCCCGGCAGGTGACGCTGCCGGGCGTCAGCCACGCGATGCCCCTGGAGGACCCCTCCCTCGTCGCATGGACCGTCCTCGACTTCATCCGGCGTCACCCCGTCGAGGCGGCGCATCGGCCGTCGGGGTGACGCTCCCCCCGCGTGACGCGTCGCAGTGGCGACAGCGCGACGGCGGGCGCTTGCATCAGCACATGGCGACCGTACCCATCCCGCTGCGCACCCCGTTCACCGACCTCGTCGGCTGCGACGTGCCGATCCAGCTGGCCGGCATGGGCTGGGTGAGCGGGCTGGACCTCGCCGACGCGGTGTCCGCGGCGGGGGCGCTCGGCATGGTGGGCTACCCGATGGTGCCACCGCCCGTGCTCACCGACCTGCTCGACGCGGTACGGCGGCGCACCTCACGCCCGGTGGGGGTCAACTTCATCCTGCCGCTGCTCGAGGACGAGGCGTGCGTCGACGTCGCCGCGGAGCGGATGCCGGTCGTCGAGTTCTTCTACGCGGACCCCGTCCCCCGCCTGGTCACCCGTGCCAAGCGCGGCGGGGCGCTGGCCGCCTGGCAGGTGGGTTCTGTCGAGGAGGCCCGGGCCGCGGCCGACGCGGGGTGCGACTTCGTCGTCGTCCAGGGCAGGGAGGCGGGCGGTCACGTGCGCGGGGTAAGGCCCCTGCTCCCGCTCCTCGACGAGGTGCTCGACGCGGTCGACGTCCCCGTCGTCGCGGCGGGCGGCATCGGCACCGCGCGGTCCCTCGCCGCGGTGCTGGCCGCCGGGGCGCACGCGGCCCGTGTCGGCACGCGGTTCGTCGCCACGCACGAGTCCGACGCGCACCCGCGGTACAAGGAGGCCCTGATCAGGGCGGGCGCCGGCGACACCGTACTGACGACGCAGTTCTCGACCGGATGGCCGGACGCGCCGCACCGCGTCCTGTCGGAGTGCGTCGAGCGCGCACGCGCCCTGGACACCGACATCGCCGGCGAGGCGGTACTGGGCGGCGTGCCCGTACCCGTCCCGGCGTCCAGCCCGGTCTGCCCGCTCCGGACCACGACCGGGCACCTGGACGCGATGGCCCTCTACGCGGGCGAGGCGGTCGGCACGGTCTCCCGCATCGAGTCGGCCCTCGACGTCGTCCGCGAACTCGCCGACGGGGCCGCCCGGCTGCTGTGCAAGGCGTCCGGCGGCATCGGCAAGGAGTCCGCCTGAGCACCCGTACGATGCGTGCGTGCGCCACTTGGCGGAGTCCTTCGCTGTCGGGGCCTTGAGACGGGGCCATTCGGTGGAACAGTTCCTCGGGCCGATCGGTGCGCCCGAGCGCCCTGGCGTCAGGGTCGTCGAGGTCCGGCCGACGAAAGCGGCGTACGAGGTCCACGTCCGTGACCTCGAGGACGTCGGGCACGAGACCTTCATGGACCTGGTCGAGTTCCCGCCGCTCGACCCGGAAGCGGAGGAGGAGGCGTTCGGCCGCCTCGTCGGCACCGCCGACGATCCGCTGTCCGCGCTGGTGACCGCTGAGGAACGGACGGGAGCGCTGCGGGAGCGCTGGGTCAACCAAGGCATCGTGCAGGACGAGTACCGGGACTTCGTGGAGGCGGGCCGGCCCACGGCCACCCGCCCGGACGGGGAGCCGTGGCCCGTCGGCAGCCCCTGACGGGCCCGGCCCGGCCGGGCCCGCTCCGCCGCCTCATTGTCAGACCCGTGCACCAAGATGCGGCACATGACGACAGTGATCGCTGCCCCGCTGATGTCCCGTGAGGACTACCGCTCCGCCGTCGACACGGCCCTGCAGGCGTGCGCCGCCTACTACGCCGACGGGACGAGCCCGCTGGACGACGCCGCGTACGACCTGCTGGCCGGCCGCATCCGCGACTACGAGCTGGAGCATCCCGAGGACGTCCGGGAGGACTCCCCCACGGGCAAGGTGGGCGGTGGTGCCGCCCCGGCGGGCGATGTCGCCCACACCGTTCCCATGTTGTCCCTCGACAATGTGTTCAGCCCCGAGGAACTGGTGAAGTGGGACGCGTCCGTGGAGCGCCGTCTGGGGGCGCCGGTTCAGGGCGGCTACGTCACCGAGCCCAAGCTGGACGGCGCGGCCATCGCCGCCCGGTACGTGGACGGGCGCCTGACACAGCTCGTCACCCGGGGCGACGGCACCTCCGGCGAGGACGTCTCCCACGCGATCGGGTCGATCGTGGGCCTGCCCCTGGAGCTGAACACGCCGGCCACCTTCGAGGTGCGCGGGGAAGTGCTGCTCACCCGGGAGCAGTTCGCGGCGGCCAACGCCATCCGCACGGCCCACGGGGCGAAGGTCTTCTCCAACCCGCGCAACGGCACGGCCGGGACGCTGCGCGCCAAGGACCGCCCCTACGTGATCGAGACGACCTTCTACGCGTACGGCGTGGTCGGCCTGACCGGTGACACGCACACCGAGATGATGGACGCGGTCGCCGCCGCCGGGGTGCAGACCATGGCCGCGACACCGGCCGGGCCGCGTGTCTGCGGCACGGTGGAGGAGGTGCAGCGCCGCGTCGACGAGATCGCCGGGCTGCGCGCGGAGCTGCCGTTCGGCATCGACGGCGTCGTCGTCAAGGCCGACACGGTCGCCGAGCAGGAGAAGGCCGGGTTCGGCACCCGCCACCCGCACTGGGCGACGGCGTACAAACTCGCCGCCGCCGTCCGGCAGTCGAAGCTCCTCGCGGTGGAGTGGAACGTCGGACGCACCGGCATCATCGCGCCGCGGGCCGTGCTGGAGCCGGTCGAGGTCGACGGCAGCGTCGTCCGGTACGCGACGCTGCACAACCCGAAGTTCATCCGCGACAGCGGCATGATGATCGGGGACACCGTCATGGTGTGGAAGGCCGGCGACATCATCCCCCGCATCGAGGCACCCGTGGTGGAACTGCGCACGGGCGACGAGACGCCCGTGGTGTTCCCCGAGTCGTGCCCGACGTGCGGCGGCGAGATCGACACCTCCGGCGAACGGTGGGAGTGCGCGGGCGGCACCGGCGGCGGATGCGGGCTGCTCGCCGCGCTGCGGTACGCCGTGGGCCGCGACCAGCTCGACATCGACGGTCTCGGGGTCACCTACCTGGAAGCCCTCGTCGACGGCGGCGCGGTCGCCGACGTGGCCGACCTGTTCGGCCTCACGCGCGGGCAACTGGTCGACGCGACCCGCAGCGAGAAGCGCGCCGACACCGTGGTGGCGCAGATCGAGACGGCCAGGGCCAAGCCCCTCAACCGGGTGTTCTGCGCGCTCGGTATCGTCCGCACCGGCCGTACGCTGTCGCGGGAGATCGCCCGTCACTTCGGCACGATGGACGCGATACGCGCCGCCGACGCCGACGCCCTGGCCGCGGTGCACAAGCTCCCCGCGGCCAACGCCCCCAAGATCGCGGCCCACATCGCGGCCATGGGACCCGTCATCGACAAGCTCGTCGCCGCGGGCGTCACCATGACCGAGCCCGTGGCGCCGGTCGCCGCCGCCACACCTGGCGAGGCGAAGCCCCTGGACGGTCAGGTCGTCGTCATCACGGGCGGCATGAACGGGCCCCTCGCCGGCAGGAACCGCAACGAGATGAACGAGCTCGTCAGCAACGCCGGCGGCAGCTCCTCCGGCAGCGTGTCGAAGAAGACCACCATCCTCGTCGCGGGCCAGGGAGCGGGCTCCAAGATGGCCAAGGCGCAGGAACTGGGCACGAGGGTGCTCACCGAGCAGGAGTTCGCCGACCTGGTCGCCGACTACCTCGCCTAGGGATCCGGGGGCCCACCATGGACGAGGGGATCGCAGGCCCGCGTCAGCCGAGGCGGGTGAGCTTCGAGCCGATCGACGGCGAGGACAGGTGGCGGCCGAGGGCGACGGGCACTTCGACGGCGCTGTCCTCGTCCCCGACGGTGAGGGTGCCGATGGGGGCGCCGGCCGGCGCCGCGTGCGGGACGCCGTTCCCGGGGGCGTGCAGGGAGAGCCGGACCTTCAGTCCGCTCCAGCCGATCGCCCGGACGTCCTCGGCCGCCATGACCTCGGTGCGGCCGCCGAGGCCGTCGTCCACGTAACCGACGACCTCACCCTTCCTGACCACCGTGTCCGAGGAGAGGGCGCCCAGCGCGGCCTGGAGCAGGGTATTGCTGCGGCCCAGCACCGTGTCGAGGATGTCGGCCTTGTGCTGCCCCAGCATCGCTCCGATGACGAGCTGCCGCGTACCGCCGAACTCACGGACCGCCGCGAAGAGGAGGTTGCCGCCCGCCTTGGTGCTGCTGCCGGTCTTGATGCCGACGACGCCGCCGGAGCCGACGAGCTGGTTGACGTTCCTCTGGACGTCGCCGTTCAGGTCCGTGTACCGGGTCTTGGCGGCGAGTTCCGCGAAGACCTCGTCCTTCATCGCCGCGTGCGCCAGCTTGACCTGGTCGCTCGCGGTGCTGACGGTGGTCGCCTCCAGGCCGCTCGGGTCGGTGTACGTCGTGTCGTCCATCCCGAGCTCCCTGGCGGTGGCGTTCATCTTCCTCACGAACGCCTCCTCCGTTCCCGCGTCCCAACGGGCCAGCAGGCGGGCGATGTTGTTGGCCGAGGGCAGCATGACGGCCTCCAGCGCCTCGTACTCGCTGAGCTTCTGCCCGGCGGCGACCTTGACGACGGACTCCCCCTCCGTCTGCCCGCTGCCGAACTGGTCCTCTGCCTTGCGGTCGACCTCGACGGTCTTGCCCTCGCCGCCGTTCCCGATCGGGTGGTCGCGCAGGATGACGTAGGCCGTCATCACCTTCGCGACGCTCGCGATCGGCACCGGCCGCTGCACGCCGAACGTGCCGATCCGGCCCAGCCCTTCGGCTTCCAGGACCGCTTGGCCCTCGGCGGGCCACGGCAGCGACGGCGCGTCGCCGCCGAACGTGTACGAGGGCGCCGCGGTCAGCTTCAGCGTGGGCGCCGGCAGCGGGCGCAGCGCCTGGACCACGCAGAAGACCAGCGCCAGCAGCACGACCACCGGAAGCCAGAGCCTCACCGGGCTCACGGGGGTGCGCTCCTCCTCCTCCGCCGCCGGTGGCGGGGGAGGGGGAGGGGGTGGCGGAGGAGGGTTCGTCAGCTCGTCCAGCAGCGTCCGGCGCTCGCCGCTGAGCACGGAGGGATCCGCCGCACCGTTCGCCTCGTCCGGGTCCGCCGTCTGCCCCGACGACTCCTGCTGATCCGCCCCGCCGGGAGACTCGCCCGCCACGCCGACCTCCTCCACGACACTCCGCTGCCGAACCCCAGTTTCCGGACCGTGGCGGCCACGGCATCATGAGCGCCGCCAAAGGAGTGCCCGCCCTTCCGGTGGTGGCGGCAACCCGGGCGATATACGTTCGAAGAGGTGCGTTCGAAGAGGTCGAGGAGACAGGTACGGACGGCCACGGGCTGCCGTGGCGGGCCGTGAGGGCGCGCCCCAGCCCCGCGACCGCACGCCGGGAAGGTGCCTCCATGAAGGTCCAAGGGTCCGTCGCCCTCGTCACCGGAGCCAACCGCGGGCTCGGTGAGCAGTTCGTGCGGGCGCTCTTCGAGGCCGGGGCGGCCAAGGTCTACGCGGGAGCCCGCGACCCCGCGAAGGTCGGCGTCCCCGGCGCCGTCCCGATCGCGGTGGACATCACCGACCAGGAGTCGGTCCGTGCCGCGGCCGAGCAGGCCGGGGACGTGACGTTCCTGATCAACAACGCGGGCTCGACGACCCGCGCGAACGTCCTCACCGCCGACCTCGACGCGTTCCGTACGGAATTCGAGACGCACGTCCTCGGCACCCTCGCCATGAGCAGGGCGTTCGCCCCGGTCCTCGGGCGCAACGGGGGCGGCGCGATCGTCAACGTGCTCTCCGTGCTGTCCTGGGTCTCCATCCCGCGCACCGCCGGGTACGCCGCCGCCAAGTCCGCCGAATGGTCGATCACCAACGCCCTGCGGGTGGCGCTCGCCGAGCAGGGCACGCAGGTCACCGCGCTCCACGTCAGCTACCTCGCGACGGAGATGGCCGCGGCCGTGAGCGGTCCGAAGGCCGATCCCGCCGCGGTGGCCCGCGCCACCCTCGACGGCGTGCAGGCCGGAGCGGACGAGGTGCTCGCCGACGACGTCACCCGGCAGGTCCAGGCGGCCCTGCCCGGCGGCCCCGGCACGCTGTACCCGCAGTTGCGCGGCGGCGAGCCGCTGGTCTGACCACCACCACAGGAGGTGCCCATGGCGGGCAGCGACGCGCACCACGACCCCCCTGACCTCGCCGGGCAGACCGTCGTGGTGATCGGGGCCAGCGCGGGCATCGGCTTCGAGACCGCGCGCCGCGTACGGGCCGGTGGCGGCGAGGTGGTGCTGGTCGGACGCGACCCCGAGCGGCTGCGGCAGGCCGCGGACGAGCTCCGGCCCCTGAGCACGGCGGCCTTCGACGCCACCGACACCGACCGTCTCAAGGAGTTCTTCCAGGGCCTGCCCGGCACCGTCGACCACGTGCTGCTCACGGCCGGCAGCCCCTTCTACATGCCGCTCGCCGACATGGACCTCGGGGAAGCACGCCGCCACTTCAGCGAACGTCTGGCCATGACCTTGGCGGTGGCGCTCTACAGCGCCGACAAGGTCCGCCCCGGCGGCACGCTGCTGTTCATCGGCGGCACCGGCGGCCGGCGTCCCGGCGTCGGCCTGGCCGTGACGTCCGCGCTCACCGCCGCCCTTCCCGCCCTCACCGCGAACCTGGCGCTCGAGCTGGCGCCGATCCGCGTGAACCTCGTCGCCGCCGGCTTCGTGGACACCTCCCTGTCGGCGTCGCTCCTGGGTGACCAACTCGAGGCCCGGCGCGAGGAACTGCGCGCCAAGCTGCCCATCCGGCGGGTCGTCGGCCCGGCGGACGTCGCCGCCCTGGCCACCCACATCATGTGCAACGACGCGCTCACCGGCGGGACGTACGACATCGACGGCGGCCAGAACCTCATCGCGCACTGACTCCAGGAGGCCGGCAGTCATGATCACATGGTTCATCACCGGCGCGGCCCGTGGATTCGGCCTGGAGGTCGCACGTCAGGCGCTGGAACGCGGTGACCGCGTCGTGGCGACGGCCCGCGACCCCCGGGACGTGGAGAAGGCGCTCTCCGCGTACGGCGACCGGGTGCTCGCGGTCGCGCTGGACGTGACCGACGAGCGGCAGGCCCGTGCGGCGGTCGACGCGGCCGTGTACGCCTTCGGCAGGATCGACGTCCTGGTCAACAACGCGGGTCGCGGTGTCCTGGGAGCGGTCGAGGAGACCTCCGACGCGGCGTTCCGGTCGGTGTACGAGACGAACGTCTTCGGTCTGGCCAACGTCACCCGCGCCGTCCTTCCGGTGCTGCGCCGGCAGCGGTCGGGCCGCATCCTCAACCTCAGCTCCATCGGCGGTTTCCGAGGCGCGCCCGGCTTCGGCGTCTACTGCTCCACCAAGTTCGCGGTGGAGGGGCTCTCCGAGGCCCTCCACGACGAACTGGCCCCGCTGGGCATCCACGTCGTCATCGTCGAACCGGGCTATTTCCGCACCGACTTCCTCGACGCGTCCAGCCTGCACACCGAGGGTCGGGTGATCGCCGACTACGCCGCCACCGCGGGTGCGGTGCGCGACGCCGTCCCCGGCCTCAACCACGGCCAGCCGGGTGACCCGGTCAAGGGCGCCCGGGCCATGATCGAGCTCGCCGACTCCGACCACCCCCCGATGCGGGCCCAATTGGGCAGCGACTGCGCCGCCGCGATGGACGGCAAGATCGTCCAGCTCCGCAAGGAGGCGGACACCTGGCGGGCCCTGGCCCTGTCCACCGACCACGACGACACAAAGTCCGCGGTCTGAGCCGCGGGTTGTGCTCCGTCGCCGCTTCGCGACGATCCCTTGTCCAGTCAACTCTAGCTATATAGAGTTATCCGCATGACGCGGTCCCGACGCCCCTCGGCGCAGACCATCGCGGTGGTGCTGGCGCTGGCCGAAACCCCGACCGACTGGCGGTACGGCTACGAACTGTGCCGCATGCTCGACATCCGGGCCGGGTCGATGTACCCGATCCTGATCCGGCTGGCCGACCGCGGACAGCTGGAGACCACATGGGAGTCCGACGCACCGGCCGGACGGCCCCCGCGGCACCTGTACCGCCTCACGGGAGCCGGCTTGGCGCTGGCCGCCCAACTCGCCGAGCAGGAACGCGACACCGTCACCGAACGGTCCGGGCTGCGTCTGGGGTGGGAGGGCGGATGAACCGCACGGGTTGGCTGGGCGCGGCGCTGGTGTGCGCCGCCGTCGACGCGGCCTACGTCCTGCTGCTGAGCCGCAGCAGCCCGCCGGCGCCGGAGGAGGACCTCCTGTCGTACGCCGTGACCTCGGTCGTCCTGGCGGCGCCCGCGGCATCGGCCGGTGCGCTGCTCTGGGCCGCCTGGTGGCGCACGTCCGGTGTCCGGTTGGCCGCCATGGACGCCCCGGCGCGGCTGCTGACGGCGGCGGTCGCGACGCTGCCGGCCGACCGCCGCGACTGGGGTGCGGCGATGACCGCCGAGCTGGCGCAGGTGCCGGACCGCCGGGAGCGCTGGTCGTTCGCGACCGGGTGTGCCCGTACCGCGCTGTTCCCGCCGCGCGGGCACCGCGCGGCGGTGCTCGCGGCGGCGGCGCTGGCCACGGCGCTGGTCGCCGGCACCGGACCGGTGGTCGGTCGCGCACTGCCCGAACTGCGTCTCTTCGCGGTGACGTTCGTCGGCCTGGCCGGCGCCCTGGCCACCGTCGCCGTCTCCCGTGCCCGGCGACTGCGCCGCCCGGCGCCCGGTCTGCCCACCGCGGTCGCGGGCCTGCTGGGCGTGGCCGCGTGCGTCGCCGTCACGGCCTACTCCCTGGGCACGGACACCTCCGTCGTGCTGGCTCCCTCAGCCGCCGTCACCCTGGCGGTGCTGCTGGCCGCGGGCCTGTGGCTCGCGCTCGTTCCGCCGCGGGCACTGACCACCAGCCGCCGTGCCCGTCGCACCGGCCTCGGCGTCGGGGTGGCGGTCGCCGGCGGACTCCTCCTCTCCGCCCACCTCAACGACATCGCCTCCGGCGACAGCCTCGGCCTCTACCTGCTCGCCGTCCCGGTCCTGGCCCTCTTCCTGGCCTCGCTGTTCGTCGCGGCCGCCGACGGCTCGTTCCGGGCCGGACTGCAGGCCGCGGTGTGGGCGGTCGCGGCCACCTGCCTCCCGGCCTTCACCGTCTACGTCACGGAGGCGTTCCGCTACCAGCGGGCCGGGGTGCACCCCATCGACGGCGACCCGGTCTCCGGCCCGATCGGCCTGGGCCTGCACGAGGCCATCGGCTGGGTGCTCCTCTACGTACCGCTGGCGGCCCTCCCCCTCGCGGTCTTCGGGGCAGCCCTCGGCGCCGCCGTCAGCAGCCCTCCCGCCGGCGCCACGCCGCCGCCGAACTGGCGGCGGTGACAGCGGTCACGCCGATCCAGGTGCCCCACGGTCACCCGGCCGGACCGGCCGTGATGCGGGCCGGCCACGGCGTGGTCAGGCTTGCCGGTGGCAGTGAGGGGCGTGCCGTGCGCGCGGCTCGCGTCCGGCGATCGGAGGGATGATGGCCGGCAGCGTCCAGTCCCGTCGGGAGTGGATCGCCGGTGGTGGCCGGCGGCGCCTCCCGGGGTTCGGCCACGTCGTGTTCGTACGGCAGGACGGGCCGCCCGGGGGCCCTCCCGTGACGCTGCTGCACGGGTTCCCCTCCTCCTCGCACGACTGGGCGGCCGTCGTGCCGCACCTCGCGGCGGGGGGTCACCGTGTGACCACGGTGGACTTCCTCGGACTCGGCGAGAGCGACAAGCCCTACCCGCACACCTACTCCCTGCTCGAACAGGCCGACCTCGTCGAGGCGGTCTGGGCGCTGGACGGCCACGCGACCACCGCTCTGGTCGCCCACGACTACGGGGTCTCCGTCGCCCAGGAGCTCCTGGCCCGCGACCCGCACCGGGTCACGTCGATGACCTGGCTCAACGGAGGCATCTTCCCCGACCTCCATCACCCCACCCCCGAACAGCAGGCACTCCACGGCCCGCACGGGCCGGACCTGGCCGAGCACGTGGACGAGGGGAAGTTCACGGCGTCAGTGACGCGTCTGACAGGACGCCCCCTGCCGGACGCGGTGCTGCACGACATGTGGGTCGGGACGCGGTCGCGCGACGGCCTCAGAGTCCTGCCGGGCCTCCTGCGGTACATGGACGAACGGAAGGTGCACGCCGCTCGATGGACGGAGGCGCTGCGCACGTGTGAGGACGAGCAGCAGTTCATCTGGGGCCCGGCGGACCCCATCAGCGGGGCCCATGTGATCCCGCGCATCGCGGCGTTCGTCCCGCGCTCCAAGCTGACCGTTCTCGACGACGCGCCCGCGGTGGGGCACTTCCCCCAGGTCGAGGCGCCCGAACTGGTCGTCCCCCTCCTGGCCGACTGGCTCGGCGGCTCGCCGGGCTGACCAGGGCCTCAGGGCCGCCAGACGTCGCGTGGTGGTTCGGGGGCGGCCTCGGTGAGTTCCGGCTCCAGGCCTTGCGAGGGGGCGGTGCGGGGGCGTCCGGTCTCGGCGCGCCAGGTCTCGAAGACGAGGGTGGTGGCGGTGACCACGACCAGGCCCAGCAGCCAGCCGCCCAGGACGTCGCTGACCCAGTGGACGCCGAGGGCCACCCGGGTGCAGCCGACGCCGAGCACCGTGATCCCGGCGAGGGCCCACGGCAGCGGGCGCCACGCCTTGGGCACCAGGGGGAGCAGGGCGAGCAGCAGGACGGCGCAGGAGGTGGTGGCCGTCATGGCGTGGCCGGACGGGAAGGAGAACCCGGGGGCCTGGGCGACCGGGTCCGGCAGATGGGGGCGGGCGCGTTCGACGGCGTTCTTGGCGAGCAGCCCCGTCGTGGCTCCGGCGACCGCGGTGACCCCGGCCCAGGCCGCCAGGCGCCAGGCCCGGCGGGTCAGCAGCCACACCACCAGTACGGCCACCAGCGCGCGCAGCGTCGCCGGGTCCCAGACGACGTCGGTGAGGAAGCGGAGCACGCGCACCAGGCCCGGATGCTGCAGGGCGGCGCGGTGCAGGTGGTCGGCGGCGCCCTGGTCCAGGCGGCGCAGCGGGGGCCATCCGGATTCCACCAGCAGTACGGCGAGGGCGAAGGGCACCGCCATGACGGCTGTGGCGGCCGCCGCGGCCGCCAGCCGGGCGCCCAGACGTGCGTCGGGTCCTGGATGCGAGGGGTGCGAGGGGTGGTACGGGATGCGCATGGGCGCGGCCTCCTTCGCCGGTCGGGTGTCACACGCCCGGGTCGTCGGCGGCGGGCTGCCGGACCCCGGCGCGTACCGCCTCCAGTTGCGCGGCGAACGCCAGGCCGAGGAAGAGCGCGACCGAGGTGAGATAGGACCACAGCAGGAGCGCGACGAAGGCGCTGAGCGGCCCGTACATGCTGGTGAAGGAGCCGCTCGCCCCGACGTACAGGCTCAGCGCCCAGGTCGACACGCTCCACAGCACCAGGTACACCGTCGCCCCGAAGGCGAGCCAGGTGTAGCCGGGCTGGGCGCGGCGGGGTGAACGGCGGAAGATCGCGCTGGTGGCGAGCACGGCGAGGAGTGTCCCGAGCGGCCAGCGCAGGACGTCCCAGGCTTGCGTGGTGGCGGCGTCCAGGTGGTAAACGTGCGCCAGGGCCCGCGTCAGATGCCCTCCCAGGACGGTGAGGACGAAGCTGAGGCCCAGCGGCATGCCCGCCAGCACGGCCATCACCAGCCCGCGGCTGTACTTCTGCAGGAAGGGGCGGTCGCGCTCCACGCCGTAGATGCGGTTGGCGCCGCGTTCGACCTGGCACAGGCCGGTGGTGACGTTGACGACCGAGAACAGCAGCCCCAGCCACAGGGCCGCCTGCCCGCCGCCGTCGCCCTGCCGGTGGCTCTGCCGCAGGGCGTCGTCGATCACCTCCTGGCTCGGTCCGCCGGCCATCCGGCGGACGGTCAGTTCGGCGACGCGGCCGATGTCGTCGGTGTGCAGGACGCTCGACAGGCCGATCACGGCGATGGCGAAGGGGACGATCGACAGGACCGTCTGCAGGGCCAGCGCGCGGGAGTGGCTGAAGCCGTCGGCGTAGCGGAACCGCACGAAGGAGTCGCGCAGCAGGCTCCAGCCACCGTACCGGCGCAGAGCGGCCCAGGCCTCGTCGCCGGACAGTTCGGCACCTTGGACGTCGCGTCGTTGCGGGACGCGGGTGGCTGTGCCCATCGTTCTCCTGACCGGTACGGCCGCAGGGTGGCGGCGGGGGTCTCAGCCGCCGGAGGTGACGGCGCGGTCGTCGTGCCGTGGGGCACGCGCGGTGGCGGATACGGCGGTGGGGGCGGGCAGGCGGACGGCCAGCGCCCCCGGCTGCACCTCGACGGTGAGCCGGGTGCCGTCGGCGACGACGTCCCCGTCGAGTTCCCGTGCCTGGGGCGTGGCGAAGCCGATGTCGATCCGCCGGGCCTGGAAGTACTCCAGCGCCCCGCGGGCCACGGGCGCGCTGTCGCCGCCGCGGCGCCCCGGGCGGTGCGGCAGCATGCGTACCGCCAGGTGCCCCGCGGTGGCCGCCCATCCCGTCAGGCCGCGGGGGTTGAGGAGCACGAGGTCCAGGCATCCGCTGTCGGGGCGTGCCCGGGGCAGCAGCGGCAGGCCGCCCTGGAGGACGCCGACGTTGCCGATGAGGACCATCCGTGCCCTGCGCGGCAGTTCCGGGCCGCCGTCCAGACGGATCGCCAGGTGCATGCGCGGGTCGGTGAGATGGCCGAACCCCGACAGGACGTAGGCGCTCCAGCCCAGGCGCGCCTTGAGCCGGACGGAGGCGTCACGGACCATGGCGGCGTCGAAGCCGGCGCCCGCCATGACGGTGAAGCAGGTCGCGGGCAGCCCGTCGCCGTGCACCCGCCCCACGTCGATGCGGGTGGTCCGCCCGGTCAGTGCCTGCTCCAGGGCCACGGCCGGGTCCATGGGCAGGTGGAGGTTGCGGGCCAGCAGGTTGCCGGTGCCGCAGGGCACGATGGCCATGGCGGTGTCCGTGCCCAGCAGGGGCCCGGCGCAGGCGCGTACGGTGCCGTCACCACCGCACACCACGACCAGCGCGGTGCCGGGTACCGCGGCCAGTGCCGCGAGTTCACCGCTGGGGTGCTCCGCCGTGGTGAGGGTCCACCGCTGGTCGGTGTAGCCGTGGCGGTCCAGGACGGCACGCACCTCGTCGGCCATTTCACCGGCGCAGGCATGAGGGTTCCGGACGACGACGGCCCGGCGCCCGGCGCCGCCACGGGAGCGGGGGCCGGGCGTCCGTCCCGGCCGTCCGCCAGCCGGCGGCAGGGCGCGGGCCATCACGAACAGGGTGCAGGCGCCGTTGAGGAGACCCCCGATGACGTCACTGGGGTGGTGCATGCCCGCGTACAGCCGCGACACCGCCACCGCGGCCGGGACGCACAGCATCAGGACGACCGCCGGCAGCCGCCACGGACGGCGCTGCCCACGCGCCGCGAGCATGGCCAGACCCCCGTACAGGGCGAGTGCGGCCCCCGCATGCCCGGAGGGGAAACTCGAGGTCGGCGGCGCGAGCTCCAGGTGCGGCACGTCCGGGCGGGGCCGTTCCACGCACACGGTGACGAGGACGAAGACCGCCGACTGGGCCGCCACCGCCCCGGCCAGGAAGTACGCCTCGGCCCGCCGCGCGGTACGCGGCAGTACGAGCAGCGCCACCACGCACAGCAGCGCCACGGCGATCACGCCCTGCGTACCCGCGACCAGTGACAGCCCCTGCGCCGCGGTGACGCCCGCGCCGGTGCGGTGCGCGGCCAGGGACCGGACGACGCCGTCCTCCGCCGACAGCGGCCACCGGTCCGCCAGGGGGCCGGTCACCAGCGCTCCGAACGCCACCAGCAGCCCCCACTGCACGGGCAGCAGCAGCAACCACCGCAGCCGTGGCGGGACTGCGCCGCTATCGATCCTCATGGCTGCCGTCTTACCCGTCCGGCCCAGGTGACGCGTGACCGACGACGTCGACGGCCCGGCTCAGGTCACCTCAGGGCACCTCGGAAGCCGGGCCGCGGGCGTACTGATCACCCATCAGCGCCCGGCGCATCTCCCGTGCCACGTCGTCGCGCCCCGCCTTCCGGAGCCCCGTCCTGCGCGTCATCGCCTCCAGGTCGAGCTGGAGCGGGGACGGCGGCACGGTGAGGACCGGGCACGAGGCGTGGGCGAGGCAGTGGCGGGCGACCGGGGAGTGCCACGGACCCAGCCTCTGCCTCCGTCCCGCGCCGAGGACCAGCAGGTCGCCCTCCCGCTGAGCGATCTTGACGAGGGTCTCGCCCGGGCGGCCCGAGATCGCCAGACCGTCGATGTGGAGATCGTCGGCGGTGGCGGCGAAGACGTCGTTCAGTGTGGCGGTCAGGAGCCGCGCCGCCGCGTTCCGGGCCGAGGTCGACACCGGCCCGGAACTCCAGGGCGGCGCGCCCGCCTCGGTCCGGGTCCACACCAGTACGGCGAGCAGCCTGCGCCCGGTGAGGCGGGCCTCGGCGCCCGCGCGCTGCAGCGCGACCAGGCTGTTGAGGGAGCCGCTGACGCCGACCACGACCCGCTGTTGTGCCGGCCCTTCCATCGAAACTCCGTCCTCCTGGTCGGATCGCACCTGTCCACGGAGACGACGACGTGTCGGCGCGGTGTGTGATGTAGCGCCGCTCACACGCGTCGACCTGTGACAGCCGTCACCTCACGCCCGGCTGAAGTGCCTCGTCATTCCGGTGAGGTACGGCCCCAGGGCGTGTGCCTTTCGTCCGCGCGACTCCTCCCGGGCCCGGGGCTCCCGAGGAGACGCGCGTCCCACTTCGCTTCGACGGAAGGAAAGAGATGCCCGACGCTCTTGACGCGGACCACCGGCCCGCGGACGTCAGGATCGGCATGACCGCGCAGCCGGGAGCCGGCCGATGACGACCCGGCTGCGACAGGCCACGCCCGGCGTACCCGGTGCCGCCCGTCGAAGCGGCCACCCGGGGCTCGCGCTGTTCATCATCGCCGCGTGCCAGCTGATGATCGTGCTCGACAGCACCATCGTGAACGTCGCCCTGCCGAACATCCAGCGCTCGCTCGGCTTCTCCACGACCGACCTCTCCTGGGTGCTGAGCGCCTACACGCTGACCTTCGGCGGACTGCTGCTGCTCGGCGGCAGGGCGGGTGACATCCTCGGGCGCCGGCGCGTGTTCACCACGGGCATCGTGCTCTTCACCCTGGCGTCCCTGCTGGGAGGCCTCGCGCAGGAGCCCTGGCAGCTCCTGGCGGCGCGCGCCCTGCAGGGCGTCGGCGGCGCCATCGCCTCCCCCACGTCGCTCGCGCTCATCACCACGAACTTCGCCGAGGGGCCCGAACGCAACCGGGCCATGGGCGTGTTCGCGGGCGTCTCGGGCGCCGGTGCGGCCGTCGGGCTGCTGGCGGGCGGCATGCTCACCGAGTGGCTCGACTGGCGCTGGGTGCTGTTCGTGAACGTCCCGATCGGGCTCCTCGTCGCGGTGCTCGCTCCCGTCTACATCAACGAGTCCCGGCGGCACCCCGGCCACTTCGACGTCGCCGGCGCCGCGACGTCGACCCTCGGGATGGCGTCGCTCGTCTACGGCTTCATCCGGGCCTCCGGCGACGGATGGAGCGATCCGCTCACCGTCACCGCCTTCGCGGCGGCCGCGGTGCTCCTCGCGGCGTTCGTGCTCGTCGAGTCCCGTGCCGCGCAGCCCATCATCCCGCTGCGCATGTTCGGGGACCGCAACCGCGTCGGCTCGTACGTCGTCATCCTCTGCCTGGCGGGCGCGATGTACGGGATGTTCTTCTTCATCGTGCAGTTCTTCCAGATCGTGCTCGGCTACAGCCCGATCCGCTCCGGTCTGGCGTCGCTGACCTTCACCGCGGCGCTGGTCGTCGCGGTCGGGATCACCCAGCGGCTGCTGCCCGTCCTCGGCCCCAAGCCGTTCGTGGTGATGGGCTCGGCCCTGTCGATCGTCGGGCTGGGCTGGCTGACGTTCATCAGTCCCGGCACCACATACGTGGGAGGCGTGATGGGGCCGCTGTTCCTCTTCGGCGCCGGCATCGGCCTCAACTTCGTGACGCTCACCCTCACCAGCGTCTCGGGCGTCGCGCAGCACGAGGCCGGAGCCGCCTCCGGCGTGCTCAACGCCTCACAGCAGGTCGGAGGTTCGCTGGGGCTGTCCATCATGGTGACCGTCTTCGGAACCGCGAGCCGCGACGAGGCGGAACACCAGCTGCCGTCCTTCCTGGCACAGGCCACCGCCGCGGACCAGGCCCAGGTGGCCCGGACCGGCCAGCTGCCCGGCCGCTGGGGGCACGAGGTGCTGACCGGTGGCATCTCCTCGGCGTTCCTGACCTCCGCGGCCATGGCGGCCGTCGCGCTGCTGGTCGCACTGCTGCTGATCCGGGTCCGCAGGAGCGACCTGGAGAACCTCAGCGGCAAGGCGGCGGCCGCGGGCACGGGGCTGTAACGGAAGGGCGCGATCGCCCGGGACCGGCCGTACGGGCGGCCCCGGGCGGTCGACGCGACCGGGCCTTCGATCGGAAGACGATTCGGACGCACGCCTGCGTATCTCGGACTGGACGGAGCTGGACACATCCAGCCCGTACGGATAAGGAAGGACCCACGTCGCGACAGCGGCGGGAACGAGGGAAGGCGGAGCAGGGGCCGTGACAGGTGGGCACGAGGTTCACGAGGCAACCCGCGGCCCGCAACCGCTGTCGACACGTGCCCTGACCCGCGAGGCCGGGCAGGCACGGCGACTCCTTGCGGCCGGGGAGTGGTGCCCCGCCCCGGCGGACTCCGCAGCGGCCGCGGACGTCCTGGACCGTCTTGCGGCGCCGCTCCCGGCCCGGCGGCAAGCGACCGCCCGGACCGTCGCCACGGACCGGGACCGGCGGCTCCAACGGGTCCTGCGCACCACCCTCCACCACCTCGACGCGGGCGCCGTCAGCCCGCGCGCGGCCGCCCTCCTCGCCGCCGTCGCCCGGGCCTTCGCGCCCTGGTACGCCACCCCGAACCCACCAGTGGCAGCGGCCGCGCCCGGATACGGGCCCCCTGCGGGGACGGCAGGCGGCCGGACCCCGCCGGCGACCGACCCGGGCGAGGCCCTGCTCCCCGAACTGATCGAACTGTTCGCCACTCTGGCCTCGGCGGGCCCGCCCGGGACCGCCCCGCGCACGCCACCGGTCCGGCCCTGGCAGGTCCGGTACGCGGGCCGCTTCCGACGTCACGGCAGACCCGCCGCCGGGGTGTGGACGGCCGAGACCGTCGGCTGCCCGGTGTGCGGAGGCCGGGACGGCCCGTGGACGGTGACCTGCGACTGGCGCCTGATACGGCTGGGCTGCCCGTGCGGGGCGACGACCCACGAGCACGGCCTCGCCTTCTCCGAAGTCTGGCTCCTCCTACCGGACGTGTGACCGGGTGGGGCGTCCCGGCCGGGCCGTGCACCCGGCGCCGCTCGGTTCCCGCCGCCGGTGGGTCCGGGTCAGTGGGCGGGGGCGAAGGCGGCCTGCGCCCAGTCGGCGAAGCCGGTCCAGGCGATCTCCGGATGCGCCGCGTGCAGTGCGGGGACGTCGACGCGGTAGCCGGGGCCGTTGAGGAAGGTCCACATCGCGTGCATGTCCGGGTTCGCGATGGCCTCCAGCGGTACGCGCTCGTACCGGACGTCCCGGCCCAGGGCCGCGCGCAGGGCGTCCGCCATCTGCGCGGGCGTGGGTGCGTCGCTGGCCAGCTCGATACGCCGCCCCAGGTAGGGCCCGGGGTTGAGCAGCACCTCGGCCGCGAATGCGCCGTGGTCGGAACGGGCGAGCTGCTGCAGCGGCCTGTCGGAGGGCAGCGGCAGGTCGAGCACCCCACTGCGGATGCGCTCCGCGCCGCCGAGCGCGTTGTCGTAGAAGTACGTCGGCCCCAGGATCGTGTGGGGCACATCGCCGGAGGCCAGCTCGGCCTCGATGCGGGCCTTGCTGTCGAAGTGGGGCACGCCGCTCCCCTGGTCGGCCCCGGCCACCGAGCTGAACACCAGATGCGGTACCCGCGTCTCGCCGGCGGCGGCCAGGATGGCCCGCCCCTGGGCCACCTCGGCGTCCACGCCGGCCTCGAAGGGCGTCGTGAACGCGAAGACCCCCGCCACCCCGTCCATCGCCGCGGCGAGGGAACCGCCGTCATTCAGTGACCCCGCCACCACGGTGACGCCCCGATCGGCCAGCCGCCGCGCGGCCTCCCGCTCTGGGTCCCGCACCATCGCCCGCACCCTGGCCCCGCGGTCCAGCAACGCGTCGGTCACGGCCCTGCCCTGTCCGCCGGTTGCGGCAAGCACCAGGATCGGCTCATCAACCATCGGGAAACTCCTTTTTCATGGCCGCAGGGCAATGAACGCCAATGCGCAGTATCCGGCCGCGGCACATGCACACGCGCGGCAACACGGACGCATCGGGCCCATCCACGGGGTGAACTTCAGGCCGGGATGTGCACGATCAACGGGCGCCGGGCATGGGCCTTTCCACGGCCGTTCCCCGTGGTCACGAACGTCCTTCGCCCCCATGACCCATCCCTCGGGGAATGTGTGACACCCCCGGATCGCGCTGGACGCCGTCCCTGTTGCGCCACGCGTGCAGCTTGTCCGGGTGCATCATGAGCCAGATCCGGCCGATGCGGCCCTCCTCGGTGAGGTCGATCCCGACGACCGCCGCCGTCACGCCGTCCATGCGCCCGACGAGGCCCGGGCGGCCGCTGACGTCCTCCACGCGGAAGGAGACTCCCGGCTCCTTCCGCAGGACGCCGAGGAAGAGGCGCGCGATCCTGTCGGCTCCGGCCACGGGCCGCAGGGCGGTCCTGACCCTTCCTCCGCCGTCGGCGGTCGCGGTCGCGTTCGCGTCGAGGAGTTCCACGAGCGTGTCGAGATCGCCGGTCTCACAGGCGTGCTTGAACGCCGACACGACGTCCCGGTGCCGTGAGCTGCGGATCGCCGGGGGCTCGGCCGCTCTGAGGCGGCGACGGGCGGACGTGGCGAGCTGACGGCAGGCCGCGGGGGAACGCCCCACCGTCTCCGCGATCTCCGTGAAGGGCACCCCGAAGATGTCGTGCAGGATGAACGCGACGCGTTCCGCCGGGGTGACGGAGTCCAGGACGACCAGCACCCCCATGGTGACGGATTCGTCCAGGCTGATCTGGTCCGCCGGATCGGCACCGGCCGCGGCCGGGCCCACCGCGTCCCCCGCGGATCCGGGCAGCGGTTCGGGCAGCCACTCCCCCACGTACCTCTCGCGTCGCACCCGGGCCGAGGACAGGTGGTCCAGGCAGATCCGGCCGGCCACCCGCACCAACCACGCCATGGGCGACCTGATGGCGCGCTGGTCGTCCTCCGAGAGGGCGTACCAGCGCATGTAGGTCTCCTGGACGACGTCCTCGGCGTCGTACGACGACCCCAGCATGCGGAACGCCAGGTTCAGCAGCACCCGGCGTTCGCCGAAGACGGCGCCCAGCGAGTGGCCGGCGGCTTCGGGCAGGGGTGCGTCAGACATCCCGCCGCCTCTGCCTCCGGGTCCGGCCGTCACGTGCGGGGCGGCTCGCGGCCGCCTCATGGACGGTGTCCTTCGCTGGTCCGATCGGCATGCCTCTACGACGAGACCGCGCCCGCGTATGTGAGGCGCCGGCGCCGCCGCCCGCCCGCGGACCCGTGTCCTACGTCACCTCACATCCGCGGGACCCCGGCCGTCGTGAGGTACGACCCATCCGACGCGTGAAGCGCGCACGCAGTCCCGAGAGAAGCCCAAGGTGACGATCACCCACACCAGAGACCGACAACAGGCGCCCCGGGGGGAGCGGCTGGCCGACTGGGCGGACGGACGGCTCGGCATCCACACCCTCGCCAGGGCCCACATGCGCAAGATCTTCCCCGACCACTGGTCGTTCATGCTGGGCGAGATCTGTCTCCACAGCTTCGTCGTGCTGGTCCTGACGGGCGTCTACCTGACGCTCTTCTTCCACCCCTCGATGAACACGGTGGTCTACGACGGCAGCTACGCCCCCCTGGGCGGCGTCACCATGTCGGAGGCCTACTCCTCCACGCTGGACATCTCGTTCGACGTGCGCGGGGGCCTGCTCGTGCGCCAGATGCACCACTGGGCGGCCATCGTCTTCGTCGCGGCCATGTTCGTCCACATGATGCGCCACTTCTTCACGGGCTCCTACCGCAAGCCCCGGGAGGTGAACTGGCTCTTCGGCTGGGCGCTGCTCGTACTCGGCATGTTCGAGGGCTTCATCGGCTACTCGCTGCCGGACGACCTGCTGTCGGGCACGGGACTGCGCTTCCTCCAGGGCGCCGTCCTGTCGGTCCCGGTCGTGGGAACGTACCTGTCCCTGTTCCTCTTCGGCGGTGAGTTCCCGGGCGGGGAGATCGTCCCGCGCCTCTACTCCGCGCACATCCTGCTGCTGCCCGGGATCTTCATCGCCCTGATCGCGGCCCATCTGATCCTGCTCTTCTACCACAAGCACACCCAATGGCCCGGCCCCGGACGGAAGGAGGGCAACGCCGTGGGCATGCCGCTGCTGCCGGTCTACGTCGCCAAGGCGGGCGGCTTCCTCTTCCTCGTGGCGGGCGTGCTGGCCGCACTCTCCGCCGTCGCGGCCGTCAACCCCGTGTGGAACTACGGGCCCTACCGTCCGGACCAGGTCTCGACCGGCGCCCAGCCGGACTGGTACATGGGGTTCGCCGAGGGCCTCGTCCGCGTCATGCCGGGGTGGGAGGTCCACTTCGCGGGCCACACCCTGGTGCTCGGTGTGCTCATCCCCCTGCTGGTGTTCCCCGCCGTCCTGGTGGCCATCGGCGCGTACCCGTTCGTCGAGGCCTGGGTCACCGGGGACCGGCGCGAGCACCACCTGCTGGACCGCCCCCGCAACCGCCCGGTGCGCACGGGGCTCGGCGTCGCCTGGCTGAGCCTCTACTTCTGCCTGCTGGCCGGCGGCGGCAACGACCTCTTCGCGACCCGCTTCCACCTGTCCATCAACACGGTCACCTGGGCCGTCCGCGTCGCCGTGTTCGTCGTCCCGGTGGCCTCCTTCACCGTCACCAAACGCATCTGCCTGGGCCTCCAGCGGCGCGACAAGGACGAGCTCCTCCACGGCACCGCGACGGGGGTGATCCGCCGGCTGCCCCACGGCGAATACGTCGAGATCCACCGGCCCCCCGACGCCGCGCGGCGTCACCTCCTGGGCTCCCACGAGCAGTACCGGCCCCTGGAGCCGGGCCCCGACGAGGACCCGAACGGGCTCCCGCGCCGGCGGACCCGCCGCGAACGCCTGAGGCTGCGCCTGTCGCACGCCTTCTACGGGCCTTCGTCACAGGTGGCCAAGCCCACCGAGGAGGAGATGCGGCGCAGCATCGAGCTCTGACCGGCGGTGGTGCCACCTGACGGCCCGCCAGAACCCGACGGCCCGCAAAACCTGGGGGTTCGGCGGGCCGCCGTGAGGTCAGACCTCTGACTTCAGCACGGACGGATCAGCACAGGCGGGGATCCCTACCTCCCCGTCCTGGCGCAGATGCCCGGTGTCGACCTTTCGGGCGGCCGTCATCCTCGCCTCGCTCCTCATGTGGGCGTGATCCTTGACGCCGGTCCCTAACCGACCAGGCGGCGGCGCCAGTCCAGGGGGGTGACGGTGATGGCCCGGTCGGGGTCACTGTCCCACTCGGTGTGGAGGCCGACTGCTTCGAGGGCAGCCGCGACCTCGTGGCCGATGACTGCAGTGGTCTCGGACGAGCCGTCGAAGCCGCCGTAGAGGAGCATCAGTCCGTGGCCGGCTGCGGCGGAGTCCGTGCACTGGGTGTGGAAGTAGACGAAGCCGCGGGCGTCCGGTCCGCCTTCGCCGCCGATCTCGGACTGGCCGCAGCCGCGGCAGCAGGTGAAGTTCTCACGGGCGGTGACGCCGGCCTCCTGCAGGGCGGTGAACGCGCGGGTGAGCCGCTCAGGGTCGGTCTCGCCCTGCCATGCGGTCTGCTCCGCGACCCGCTCCCGCCACAACCGGTCGGCAAGCGCCTCCGCCTGCTCGCGTGCGACGGGCCGACGGTCCTTGGTGACCAGGTACTCCTGGGCAAGCTCGGACAGTTCGGCGCGGGAGGCACAGCCGCCGACCAGCACCTCGCGGACGCGCTTCTCCAACCCCTCTGACTGCGGACCTCCCGGGAGCCGACCAGCCCTGATCCCGGTTGGTCGTTGGCCGAGGTTCGACGACAGTCCCTAGTGCCAGACGGCCAGCTTGTCCGGGTTCAGCGTGATCCACACG
Source organism: Streptomyces sp. NPDC059718 (assembly GCF_042733315.1). Lineage (NCBI taxonomy): Bacteria > Bacillati > Actinomycetota > Actinomycetes > Kitasatosporales > Streptomycetaceae > Streptomyces > Streptomyces sp. NPDC059718. Next base: position 62,789 of record NZ_JBHWGA010000008.1, on the reverse strand, counting down.
TCGGTGATCCGCGAACCTGCGACGTGCAGGGTGACGACGGCGACCACCGCTCCGTCCACCCGGCAGACCAGCGCGGGGCGGTGACCGGCGTTCTCCAGGGTCATGAGGGCCGTGGACAGACGGCCCTCCTTGCGGGACGCGCCGATGAGGTAGCGGGCGGTCCTGTCCGCTCCGTGGATGGGCTTGAGCGCGGCACGGACGTGTCCGCCGCCGTCCGCCCGAGCGGTGACCTGCGGGTCCAGCAGGGCGATCAGGCGGTCGAGTTCGCCGGTCTGGCACGCCCGCTTGAACTCGCGGACCAGCCGCCGGTACTCCTGCTGATCCGCCTCGTGCCTGCGCGCGGAGGTGATACCGCGGCGGGCCGCCACGGCCAGTGCGCGGCAACTCTCGGCGCTGCGGCCGACGATGGCGGCGATCTCGACGAAGGACACCTTGAAGACGTCGTGCAGCACGAAGCTTACGCGTTGCGCCGGCGTGAGGGACTCAAGGAGGACGAGCATCCCCATGGTGACGGAATCGTCCAGGGCGACCCGGTCCGCGGGATCGTCCATGCGCCCGGACGTCCGTACGCTGCTCCACGCCGAGCTGTCCGGCAGCGGTTCTGGCAGCCACTCGCCCGTGTACCTCTCCCTGCGCACCCGGGCGGAGCCGAGGTGGTCAAGGCAGATCCGGCCGGCCACGCGGACCAGCCAGGCCGTGGGGGACCTGATGCCGGCGCGCGCCGAGGGGGACATCGCGTACCAGCGGGCGTAGGTCTCCTGGACGGCGTCCTCGGCGTCGTGCGTCGATCCGAGCATCCTGAAGGCCAGCGCCATCAGCATGGGCCGGTCCTTCAGCGCCGGGTTCGGGCGGGTGCCCGGTCGCCCCGCGTCCTTGCCCCGCATGAGCATGAGTTCCTCTGGACGAGGAGACACCTGCGCGGCGGCGCAGGGCCTCCATGAGTGTCGTGCTTCCATCGTGCAGACGGTGCCGGAAACCGGCGAGCCGTCGTGTGGGTCGGCCTCAGGCGGCGGTTCCGCTCGCCCCTCTGAGTCGCTCACGGGTGGCGCGGTGCCGCATCGCACGCCGTTCGCTCTCCGTGGTGCCGCCCCAGACGCCTTCCATGGGGCCGGTCTCCACCGCCCACTCCAGGCACCGGGCGGTGACGGGGCACCGCCGGCACACGGCCTTGGCCTCGTCGATCTGCGCCATGCCCAGGCCGCTGCCGCTGATCGGGAAGAAGAGTTCCGGATCCTCCCCGCTGCAGGCGGCGGCGTCGCGCCAATTCATGGAAGCCTCCTCATAGGTGGTCATGCCGGCTCACCGTTCGCGGCCGTCCCGCGGCCCAGGACCCGGCCCCGACCGGACGGTAAGTGCCATGTCTGGATGCTATGGACGAGCGCGCCGTGACGTCCAAGACGGATATCGGAAGGCGTCGATAGACACAGCCTATGGTCGCGATCCGCACATCCCGTGAAGGCGTGCGCCTCCACATAGGTACGACGACGCAGGCCGCCGGAATGTGACGTACGGGCCCCGACCGGGCTCGTCGACGGGGAATTACAGGGCGCATTGGAGGTCGGGGCCACGACACGGCCGCAGAATTGTCCTAGGGATATGTCATGAAATTGGACCACACTCCTGCGCGTCCGCCTGCGTAGCCTTGCGGGCATGGACGTGTACGGACCCCCACCCACGAATCACGAACGCCCCACGGCGGGCTGACGCACCGCACCTCGGGGGGCAGAGAAGGAATGATCGATGGCCAGCACCTCTGACACGGCGATATCCGAAGCGCACGGGGCCTCCGCGCCGGGCGGCGCCGCGACGGCCCTCCTCGACGCTGAGGGAACCGTGGCCGGTTGGTCGCAGGCCGCCCAGCGGCTCGTCGGCTACTCGGCCGCGGAAGTGGTCGGCCGGCCCGCCCTCGCGTTGCTGGCCGACGGCGACGCCCGCACGCAAGCCCTCGCGACGGAGCAGATCCGCCACCGGGGCCGCTGGTCCGGCGTCGCGCGGGTCCGTCACCGCGACGGCCACGGCATCGACGTGCGCCTGACGGCACAGTCGCTGGCCGGCCAGGACGGCCGCACCCACTGGCTCGTCTCGGCTGCCGAGAAGTCCTCGTCCCCGTCGTGGACGGCGGACGGCCCGGCGCCGGCGGAGCCGCCTCCGGCCGGAGTCGCCGTACCCGGCCGTCTGCCGATCGGCATCGCGATACGCGACACCCAGGTCCGTTGCATCTGGGTGAACGACACCCAGGGCTTCGAGAACGGCGTCCCGCCCCCGCAACTGCCGGGGAGCCCGCCGCAAGCCGTCCCCGGCGCGCAGGCGGAATCGCTCGAGGCGGTCATGCACCGGATGCTGGAGAGCGGCGACCTGGTGATCAACGGGGGCTACCAGGCTTCCGTGCCGACGCAGGCGCAGACCCAGGCGCAGACCCAGCGGGAGTCCCCCGCGACCACCTCCCTCTTCCGCCTCGACGACGCGCAGGGCCGCGCGCTGGGCGTGTGCACCGTGAATGCCGACGCCACCGACAGCCGCCGCGCACAGGAGCGTCTGAGGATCCTGGACGAGGCGGGCAAGCGCATCGGCACCACCCTGGACGTCATGCGGACGGGGCAGGAACTGGCCGACCTCGCCGTGCCGACCCTCGCGGACTACGCCACCGTCGACCTCGCGGAGTCCGTCCTGCTGGGCGACGAGCCGCCCGTCCGCCCCGGCTCCGAGGACGCCGGACGGACCCCCGCCGTCCGCCGCGCCGGCCTGGCCTCGGTCCAACCGGGGGCGCCCGAGTCGCTGTTCGCCCGGGGGGAGCCGGTCTCCGCACCGCCGGCATCGCCGTTCGCGGGCGTCCTGCGCTCCGGCAAACCCCACCTGGAGCCGGTGCTGAACGCCTCGCCCGGTACATGGCTGGACCACAACGACGCGGCACGCGCCGCCAAGGTCCGCGAGCACCGCATGCACTCGCTGATGCTCGTCCCCATCCGCGCGCGGGGCGCCGTGCTCGGTGTGGCGACGTTCATGCGGACCAGGGACCCCCGGCCGTTCGAGGACGAGGACCTGTTCCTGGCCGAGGAACTCGTCCGCAGGGCCGCCATCTCCCTGGACCAGGCCCGCCAGTACGCCCGCGAGCACTCCGCCGCCCTCGCCCTGCAGCGCCATCTGCTCCCCCGCCACGCCACGGGCGGGTCCGCCGCGGACGTGGCCTGGCGCTACCTGCCCGCCGACAGCCACCACGGCGTCGGGGGCGACTGGTTCGACGTCATCCCGCTGTCCGGCGCCCGCGTGGCGCTGGTCGTCGGCGACGTCGTCGGACACGGCATCAACGCGGCGGCGACCATGGGTCAACTGCGCACCGCCGTGCACACCCTCGCCGACCTGGACGTGCCGGCGGACGAGCTGCTGGCCGCCCTCGACAAGCAGGTCGCCCATCTCACCGAGGCGGAGGCCGGCCCGGGCGGGCCCCCGGCCGGCACGACCATGACGGCCACGTGCCTGTACGCCGTCTACGACCCGGTCACCCGGCTCTGCACGCTGGCGCGGGCCGGACATCCCCCGCCCGCGATCGTCGACCCGCACGGGGGTGTCACCTTCCTCGACCTGCCCGTGGGAGCCCCGCTCGGCCTGGGTCTGGTCCCCTTCGAGTCCGTCACCCTGGAGCTGCCCGAGGGCAGCGTGCTCGCCCTCTACACCGACGGCCTGGTCGAGGACCGTGAGCACGACATCGACGTCGGCATGGACCGCCTGGCCGCGACCCTCGCGCGACCCGGCCTCCCGCTCGAGGACCTGTGCTCGTCCGCGGTGGGCTCGCTCCCCGACGGCACACCGAACGACGACGTCACCCTGCTCCTCGCGCGGACCCGTTCCCTCAGCCCGGGCCACGTCGCGTCATGGCGCTTCCCCGGCGACGCGGCCGTCGTCAGCCGTGCCCGGTCGCTCGTCACCCGCCAGCTGGCCCGCTGGGGGCTGGACGACCTGGCCGAGTCCACGGAGCTGATCGTCAGCGAACTGGTCACCAACGCCGTCATCCACGGCGGCGGAGGCTGCGACGACGACCGGACGATCGGGCTGCGCCTGATCCGGCACGCGGTCCTGACCTGCGAGGTCTCGGACACCAGCCACAGTCACCCGCTGCTGCACCGCCCCACCGCCACCGACGAACACGGCCGCGGGCTCTTCCTCGTCGCGCAGTTGTCGCGCGCCTGGGGAGCCCGCCACGTCCCGGAGGGCAAACTCGTCTGGGTCGACCAGCAACTGCCGCCCGGGGCCGGTCCCTCACCGTGATCAAGGGTGCGACGTCACTGGCGTCCGATTTATACAAAAATGTTAGCACCTATTGCACCTTGCGGCTTATCAGCGCTACGCTGCACGGACATCCTTCAATAGCACCGGCCGGGGGCTTCCGGACGCCGCGGAGGCCACCGCCTCCGACGCCCACCGACACGTGAGGTGTCCCCAGAGCCCCCGCGCATGCGCCGAGGCCGGTGGCGAGCGGTCGCCAACTCCCGCTCCGCGAGCCGGAGCAGGACGGACGCCCCGCGCCACCACGGAACCTCGGCGGCACCGCCGACGTGCACGACGCCACCCCGTGCGTCGCTGACCGGGCCCCGCATCCAGCAGGCCCGTCCGATCGGCATCACCCTTCGCTCTGGCACCACCAGTCCCAGCGCCACCTCCACGCGCCGTGCTGCGCACGAAGCACCGCGCCCCGCACAGCAGGAGAACCACCCGTGACCCTCACCGGCGAGAACACCGTGCAGCAACTGCTGATCGACGGCATCTGGCAACAGGCCTCCGGCACGCACACCTTCACCGCACGCGACCCGTTCACCGGCGACATCGCCTCCCAGGCCGCAGCCGCCCTCTCGGCGGACGTCCTGCGGGCGGCCGATGCAGCCGACCGTGCCTTCCCCGCCTGGGCGGCGCTGCCGCCCAACGAGCGCCGCCGCATCCTGTGGGCGGCCGCCGACGCACTCGAAGCGCGAGCCGAGGAGATCTCCGAGGCGATCACCGTCGAGATGGGCGGCCCCGCCGCATGGGGCCGCTACAACACCTCGGCCCTCGCGGAGAAGTTCCGCTACGCCGCGAGCGCGGTCCACGACGGCCTCACCGGCGAGCTCATCCCCTCCGAGGCACCCGGCCGCACCTCCATCGCGATCCGCAAACCGGTCGGCGTGGTCGCCTGCATCGTCCCGTGGAACGCCCCGGCGCTGCTCGTCGGCAACTCGGTCCCGTACGCGCTGGCCGTGGGCAACACCGTCGTGATGAAGGCGTCGGAGCAGACCCCGCGCACCCACGGCCTGGTCGCCGAGTGCCTCACCGAGGCCGGGCTGCCCCACGGGGTGTACAACCTCGTCACCAACGCGCCCGAGGACGGCCCCGAAGTGGTCGACGCACTGATCGCCCATCCGGCCGTACGGCGGGTGCACTTCACCGGTTCGAGCCGGGTGGGCCGGATCATCGCGCAGCGGGCCGCCGCGCACATGAAGCAGGCGATCCTCGAACTCGGCGGCAAGGCGCCCGCCCTGGTCCTCGCCGACGCCGACCTCGACCGCGCGGTCAGCGCCACGGCCTTCGGCGCCTTCGCCAACTCCGGCCAGGCGTGCCTGTCCACGGAACGCATCCTGGTCGACCGCAGCATCGCCGAGGAGTTCACCCGGCGCCTGGCCGCCGTCGCCGCCACCGTCACCTGCGGTGACCCGCGCGACCCGCACACCGCGCTCGGCCCGGTCGTCGGACCGGACAGCATCGAGCGGCTGTCCGGGCTGGTCCTGGACGCGGTCACGGCCGGCGCGCGGCTCCTGGCCGGCGGGACGTCGGACGGTCCGTGCTTCGCGCCCACCGTGCTGGCCGACGTCACCCCGGACATGCGCGTCTACCGCGAGGAGTCCTTCGGCCCCCTCGTCGGCGTCATCGCCGTCGACGGACCCGAGGAGGCCCTGCGCGTGGCCAACGACAACGACTACGGGCTCACCTCGGCCGTCTTCACCCGGGACATCCCCCTCGCCCTCGACCTCGCCAAGCGCATCAACGCCGGCATGTGCCACATCAACGGCAGCACGCTCGACGACGAGGCGCAGATGCCCTTCGGCGGCGTCAAGAACAGCGGCTACGGCAAGTCCGGTGGGCGCGCCGGCCTGGAGGAGTTCACCGAACTCCAGTGGATCACCATCGAAGGCTCCCGGCCGCCGCGCTACCCCATCGCCGAATGACATGCACCTCTGGGCACGACACACGACCGACTCACCAGGAACGGACAGGAAATCGATGACCGACAGCTACGACTACGTCGTCGTCGGAGGCGGGACGGCCGGCTGCGTGATCGCGGCACGGCTGTCCGAGCCCGAAGGCTCACGCGTCCTGCTGCTGGAAGCGGGCACGGCGCAGACCTCGGCCGACATGACCTCGCCCCCGGCCTGGCCGGCCCTGCTGCAGACGTCGGCGAACTGGGGGGACACCACCGTCCGGCAGCGGGCGAGCGGCACCACCGTCCTCCTCGCCCGCGGGCGCACGCTCGGCGGCGGATCCGCCGTCAACGCGATGAACTTCCTCCGCGGCCACCGCTCCAGCTACGACGCCTGGGCGGAAGCCGGCCTGGAGGGCTGGGGGTTCGACGGGCTGCTGCCCTACTTCAAGCGCAGCGAGAACCTCTCAGGACGGGATCCGGCCCTGCGCGGGGTCGGCGGCCCCCTGACCGTCGGACTCCCCGAGCCCCCGAACCCGGTCGTGGCGGCCATGCTCGACGCGGCGGCCGAGACCGGTCACCGGCGCGCGACCGACATCGGCGGCGGAGCGGAGGAGGGATTCGGCTGGTCCGACCTGAACATCGTCGACGGCAGGCGGCAGAGCGCCGCCGACGCCTACCTGGCCCCCGTCCTGCACCGTCCGAACCTGACCGTGGTGACCGGTACCCAGGTGCTCCGGCTGCACATCAGCGGCGGGCGGTGCAGCGGGGTGGAGTACGGCGCCAGGGACGGCACCGTATCGCTCGTCCGGTGCTCGGGCGAGGTGGTCCTCACCGCAGGCGCCATCGGATCGGCGCACCTGCTGATGCTCTCCGGAGTCGGCCCCGAGGGGCACCTGCGCCGCACCGGCATCGACGTCGTGGTGGACCTCCCGGGCGTCGGGGAGAACCTGCACGACCACCCGATCGCCAACCTCATCTACCGGGCGGCCCGTCCGGTCCCGGAGGGCGCCAACAACCACGGCGAGGCGTACGGCCTGGTGCGCAGCGGGCCCGGCCTCGACGGCCCGGACCTCCAGGTGCTCTTCGTCGACGCGGCGGGCCACATACCCGTCCCCGACGCGCCCGCGGCGGGGCAGGGTTACACCATCTCCGTCTCCTCGATTCGGCCCCGCAGCCGCGGGAACGTCCGCCTCGCGAGCGCCGACCCGGACGTCCTGCCGCTCGTGGACCCCGACTACTACGGCGACGAGCGGGACCTGGCCGCCGTGGTCCGGGGGCTTCGCCTGGCGCGGGAGATCGGTCAGGCGGACGCGCTCGCGGAGTGGCGCGGGCACGAAGTCCGGCCGGGACCCCAGGTCACGGACGACGCCGGCCTGCGGGACTACGCGCTCAGGACCCTGTGTTCGTACATGCACCCCGTCGGCACCTGCCGGATGGGCGACGACGACGGCTCCGTCGTCGACCCCGCCCTGCGCGTGCACGGTGTCGACGGCCTGCGGGTCGCCGACGCCTCCGTCATCCCCTCGATCCCCTCCGCGAACACCAACGCCACCGTCTACGCCATCGCGGAACGCGCCGCCGAGTTGCTGCGGTCCTGAACGGTGGTCCGGAAAGGTCCTGACGGCGCCGCAGGCGGATGTGCCATGGCGGCACCGAACTCGGCCCCCACCGCGGCGCGGTGGGGGCCGGACCGCCGCTCAGGCGGAGTAGAGGCTCTCGATGTTGTCGTGGAGCTGGTTGGCCAGCGGCGGAGCGGTGTAGGTGTCGGTCATGACCTCGATGTAGCAGCCGGTGCCGGCCTTCGCCGCCGCGGCCATGGCCTGGTCGAGCTCGGCGAGGGTCGAGACGCGGGCGGTGAACCAGTCCTCGCAGCCCAGGGCCTTCGGCAGTTCGGAGTAGCGCCAGTTGGCGAGGTCGTTGTAGGCGATGTCCGGGTGCTTGCACAGCAGACGCTCGATCAGGTAGCCGTGGTTGTTCAGCACGAACACCACCGGGCGCAGCCCGTACCGCCCGAACTGGCTGATCTCCTGCGCCGTGAGCTGGTGCGAGCCCTCGCCGGTGATGAGGACGACGCGCCGGTCGTCCTGGGCGGCGACGGCCGCGCCGACGGCGGCGGGGGTGGCCCAGCCGATCGAGCCCCACAGGGTCTGGTTGTGGAAGGTGGCACCGCTGGGCAGCTGGGCGAACGCCAGGCCCATCGAGACCGTTCCGGTCTCGGCGACCAGGATGTCGTCCGGCTTGAGGAAGTTCTCCCAGCGGGGGTAGAGGTTCTCGGCGGTGATGGAGTCGCCGCCGCCGCCTCCTGCCGGGGCCATGCGGGTCACCCGGGCCTCGATGTGCGGCCACTGCTTGCGGGGCAGCTTCTCGGTGAGCGCGACGAGCAGGTCCCTCATCTCCACGCTCTGGTAGGTCATGCCGTCGACGCTCACGTGGTGGTGGCGGATGTCGATCGTGCGACCGGGGTCGAGGTTGGCGGTGAACGCGCCGCTGTTGAAGTCGTGCATCAGCGCACCGACCAGGACGACGACGTCGCTGCCCTCGACGAAGCGGCGGACGCCCTCGTTCATGAGCTTGCCGTCGTACATGCCGCAGTAGCCGGGCTGTTCCTCGTTGAGGACGCCCTTGTCGGCCATCATCGTGGCGAAGGGCATCCCGGTGGCGTCCAGGAACCGCTGCAGTTCCGGTCCGAGGCCGGAACGGGCGGCGAGCACCCCGGGCAGGGCACAGGCGCTCCCGGCCCGGCCGAGCATGTCGGCGACGGCCCGCACGGCGGCGTCCAGCTGCGCGGGGTCGCTGGCCGGTGCGGGGATCGGCTGGGCCGATCCGACCACGGGCATCTCCGCGAGGTCGGCGGGGAACGCCATGTAGACCGGGCGGCGGTGGTAGGCCGCCGCCGCGATGAGGCGCTCGGTCTCGGACGCGACGTTCTGCGGCGTCATGATCGCGCTCGCGCACACCACGGCATCGGACATCTTCAGGAAGAGGTCGAACTCACCGTTGCCCAAGGTGTGGTGGACGACCGAGTGGTGCGCCTGCACGGGCATCTTGGGCATGCCGACCAGGTGGAACACCGGCAGGTGGTCGGTGTACGCACCGGCGATGGCGTTGATCGCGCTGAGTTCGCCGACCCCGTAGGTGGTGCTCACCGCGCCCACACCGTGCACGCGGGCATAGCCGTCGGCGCTGTAGCCCGCGTTGAGCTCGTTGCAGCTGCCGATCCACTGGATGTCCGGGTGCTGGGAGATGGCGTCGTTGACGGGGAAGGCGTAGTCGCCCGGGACGCCGAAGACATGACGCACGCCGATGTCCCGCAGCCGGTTCAGGACATGCTGGATGACGGTGGTGGACATGGGGAGGTTCCTTTCCTGGTGACGGCACCACCGCCCCAGGGCGCCGGTCTCCGGTGGAGTCGGTGCCGGCCTCGCCGGGCGGCGCGGAGTGCGGCGGGCACCACGGGGAATGGCCACCGCCGGTGCCACAGGTGAAGCAAGCCGGGCTTTTCGCCCCCGCAACATGCTGTCCGCATCCCCCACAGCCCGCAACCGGAGCCATCCGGCCCACGAGCTGCGCGAACGCAGCGCAGGGGCCCGGCCGAACACGCGGTCCGACCTGCGGATCGGCCGATACCCTCGACCCCGTGGCCGGATGGGGACCGGCCCACCTCCTCGGAGGCTCCGAGGGCCTGATCGACTCCGCCACGACGGTGGGCACGCTGATGCCGGTCGTGGCGACCGTGGAGAAGACCCGCCAGCGGCGGCAACACCGCCGGACGAGGTAGCGCCCCACCCCTGCCCCGTGCAGCGCGCAGCCGCCCGAACCCGACGCCGCTCGAGGAGCCGCCGTGCACGAGTTCGCAGCAGTTCTCGCGGGTGCGCCCATGTCACCCCGCGGCGAGTCCGTCATCATGCTGCTCATGGGCCTGGGTATGACCGTGTTCGGCCTGCTCGGAATCAGGCACACCCGCTTCTGGGTGGCGTACGACGAGCAAGCACAGCAGGACGCCCATGACGCCTACGGATGGGTGCCCGCACCGACCTCGGCCACACGCAAGGCCTCGCGCATCAAGACGAAGATCGTCGGCTCGGTCTTCGCGATCGCCGGCCCGACACTCGCGATCACCGGGACCCTTCGCCTCGTCGAGCAGTAGGCGGATCCGGATCCGGCTCCGCCGGACGCACGCGCCGACCGTATGATCCGCGCATGATCGACCAGACGGCCTTCAGGAGATGGGGCAGGGCAATCGACTGGGCGGGACTGATCCCGTCAGGGCTCCTGCTCTTCACCGGCGTACGGGATTACCGCGACGGCGGGTCCATCGGATGGCCCGTCGCCGGGGCGTTGCTGGTCCTGGCGAGCTGCTGGACGGTCTACCGCGGGATGTCCCGCCGACGCGGCGAGGCCGGCAGGCCGACGCCCTGATCGGCGGTCGCGGGTTCCCGCCGGGTGCCGATCAAGTCGAGGAGGACCGTCGCGCCGTGGTCGGGGCTCCCCTCCTCGGCGAGGAGGCGACCAGACGGTGGCCGGGGGCGCCGTCCGGTTGCATCGGCTGGCAGCCGAGGGTGAGGTCACCGGCCTCGACGCCATCCCGGCCCTGTCGGCGCCCGCCACTGACCGGACCGCTCCGGCACCGGCCGACCCGGGGGCACCTGCTTGCTTCGGCAAGTAGCCCCCGTATACTTGTGCCGACAAGCAATTCCGGGTCCAGGGCAGCACGCCGGACCGGGGAGGCGCACCGCGACGACGGTCCGCCCACCGCGGCCACGCACGTGGCACAAGCACACAGGTGATCTCGATACCCATGCGCATCCTCATGTTCCACACCCCCCTGACCGGCCACTTCCTGCCCCTGTTGCCGCTCGCCCGGGCGTTGCGCACGCAGGGGCACACCGTTGCCTTCGTCTCCGCCGCCGCCATGGCGGGCCCGGTCGGGGCGCAGGGTTTTGAGCTGATGCCCGCCGGTCCGACCGTCGACGTGGCGATCGCCGAAGTGTCCCGCCGCAGCGGCGTCGACCTGGCGTCGAATCCTTCGCCGGCGCTGGTCGCCGAGTTCTTCGCCGGGGCACGCGTCGACCTCTCCGTGGACGAGGCCCTCGCGGGGGCGCGCACGTGGGAGCCGGACCTGGTCGTGTCGGAGCACTGCGACTTCGTGGGGCCGCTGGTCGCCGCCGTGCTCAAGGTGCCGTCCGCGGTGATGGGCATAGACCCGGCGCTGGAGCCCGAGGTTCTGGACGCCCTGGCCGCGACGGCGCGGTCCCGTTACCTCGACCGCGGTCTGCAGGCGCCGGCCCACGCGCCGTCCGGCCGCTGGCTGCTGGACCTCTGCCCGCCCGGCCTGCAGCGCGGCGGCGCGCTGCCGCCCCTCGAACGGGTGGCGCTGCGGCCGGAGCCCCACCAGGGCCCCGAGGGCACGCCGCGCGCGGCCAGGGTCCCCGGTACCGGCAGGCCCCGGGTGCTCGTCAGTCTCAGCACCGTCTCCGGCAGGGCCTCCTCGCTCGGTCCGCTGCTCCGGTCGCTGAGCGCCCTGGACGTCGACCTGGTCGCCACGACGGGAGGCGCCCCGGTCGACGACCTCGGGCTGGAGCCTGGCAGGGTCGAGCTGGTGTCCTTCGTGCCGGCCGCGGAGTTGCTGGACGGCGTGTCGGTCGTCGTGCACCACGGCGGTTCCGGCAACACGTTCGGGGCGGCGGCGCGCGGGATCCCGGCCGTCGTCGTCCCGGGTGCGGCGGGCCAGCAGCGTCAGGCGTTCCGGCTGCAGGCCGCGGGAGCGGGCGTGGCCATGCCGATCGGCGAGCAGGGGCCCGAAGCGGTCACCGCCGCGGTCAGCCGTGTGCTCGCCGAGCCCGCGTTCACCGCGGGGGCGGAGCGCCTGCGGGACGAGATCGCCGCGATGCCCTCGGCCTCGGAGGTCGCCGAGCGCCTCGCCGCCGCCGCGGTGGCATGAGGCGTAGCGCGTGAGGGCCCGTCGGCCGGCTGACGGGCCCTCACACCGTCCGGACCCGCCGCCACCGCGCGACCGTCCCCGGTCACTTGCGGAACAGCAGCACGATCACGCCGAGCACGACGCCGAGGACCACCGCGGAGACGCCGTGGCCCACCCGGTGCGCGCGCACGCCCGGAAGGTGACGGTCGAGCGCGAAGCGGCCGGGCCCGACGACGGCCAGCGTGGTGGCCAGCGCGGCGATGAGCAGCTCGTACTCCACCCCCGTCGGGGCGAAGAACCCGCCGCCCCACTTCACGCCGACGGCGTTGACCATGACACCCACCACCGCCGCCCCGGCGAGCGGGGTCAGCAGCCCGAGGGCGAGGCCCACGCCCCCGAGCACCTCGCTGAGCCCCGCCAGCACGGCCATCGCCTTCCCCGCCGGATAGCCGCCGGAGGTGAAGACGCGTCCTGCGCCGTCGAGACCCACCCCGGAGAACCAGCCGAACAGCTTCTGGGCTCCGTGGCTCGCCATCGTCAGCCCGAGCACCAGCCGCAGGAGCAGCAGCCCGGCGTCATGGACGTACCGCGGGACGCCGAACTCGGCGGTGGCGTGGGAGCCGGAGCGGGACAGTGTGCTGAGGGGGGAAGCGGACATGTCTGAGGCCCTTCGTGGGGATGCCGTGTGCGGCCTGCGAGCCGGACGTCGCGACGGGCGGCCCACCGCACGGCCGATCACGGCAGCAGCGTGACGCCCTGCGGTGCCGTCCGGGGCGCGGCACGCCGGACGTTAGGTCCATGGGGGTCGCATGCCGTGCCACCGATGGCCCCACCCCGCCCCTCCCCTGGCAGGATCTCCGGGTGACCTCCTTGTTCCTGATGGTCGGCCTGCCCGGGGCCGGGAAGACCACCGTGGCCCGGCGGCTCGCCGAGGAGCACGGCGCGCTGCGCCTGACGCCGGACGAGTGGATGATCCCGCTGTTCGGCGATTCCGAGGCGGACGGGAAGCGCGACGTGCTGGAAGGGCTGCTGCGGCTCGCGCTGGAGGCGCTGGCGGTCGGGACCGATGTGGTCCTGGACTTCGGGTGCTGGTCGCGTGACGAGAGGTCGGCGATCCGCCGCCTGGCGGAAGCCGCGGGCGGGTCCTGCCGCCTGGTGTACGTACCGGTGGACCACGAGACCCAACGGGCCCGCGTCGCCCGGCGCCAGGCCACGACACCCGGAACGGACCTTCCCGATGAGCGAGGCGGACCTCCTGCGTTGGCGGGCGCTGTTCGAGGAGCCCGACGCCGCCGAACTCGCAGGCGAGGACGTGGGCGACCCTCCCGCCGGGTGGCCGGGATGGCGCGAGTAGGCCGCCGGCCGGTGGCCCTCGTTCGGGTGACGGTCGTCGCGGGGGCCTCGCGGGCTCAGGCCCGGGGGCGGGACGCCTCCGACACGTCCGGAGCCACGCCGTCGAGGAAGGGCCGACTCGACAGGGGGGACGGGCGGCCGCCGTCAGGTCAGGGCGGGCATGAAGCCGCCGCGCGCCACGCCGGCGGACAGCAGCACCGGCCAGTCCAGCGCGTCCGGCAGCTGATCCACCGACAGGACGACTGCCCCACCGGCCTGTTCGACGTCCAGGCACCAGTCGGCCATCCCGCTCGACGCCGCATCACCGTCAGCCCCGCCCAACACCGGCGCGGCCAGGGCGGGTACGACGCATCCGTGGTCGCCGGGCCCGTCCACGACGCACAGGGTGAGCCGGGGGACGACGCTCCAGCCCTCGCACAGGGGCACCGCCCCGTCGGGCACGACCAGGGGCGGCAGAGCGTCGTGGACGGGTGCGTCGGCCAGCAGGAGCACAGGCGTGGCACCGCGGACGAAGAGCGTCTTCTCGGGATCCATCAGCACGCGACCACTCTCGCAGCCCGTCCGCCCGGGCTGCGGGCGGGGGCCGGCACATCGCCGGCGGGCGCCCTCACGAGCTCATGAAATCTTTGACTACGCAAGGATTTGCTGCATAGACTCCACCCTGACTTCGGCAACGCTAGTCAGGCATTGCCGTTGCGCACCGTACGCAAGAGGAGTTGACGTTGGCTTTCCCGTTCGACCCGGAACTGACCCAGAGGATGTCCCGGCTCGCCCAGGCGGAGGGACACGCGGAAGTCGCGCGGATGCGGGCGGAAGCGGCCCTGATGGAAGCCGATCCCTACACCCCGCCGGTCCCGGTCGACTTCCGCGAGGTCAACCTTCCGGGTCCGCAGGGCGCCCCGGACGTCCGGGTGCACGTCCACAGGCCCGCGGGCCGTGAAGGGAGGCTGCCCGGCCTGCTGTACGTGCACGGCGGCGGCTTCGTGATCGGCCTCGTGGACTTCTTCCACAACGAGACCACCCGCATCGCCGCCGAGGTGGGCGCGGTGGTGGTGTCGGTGGACTACCGCCTCGCACCGGAACACCCCTACCCGGCCGCCCTGGAGGACTGTTACGCAGCCCTGCGCTGGCTGGCCGGGCACGCCGACGAACTGGGGGTCGACCCCGACCGCATCGGGGTCGCCGGTGAGAGCGCCGGCGGGAACCTCGCGGCCGCGGTCGCCCTGTACGCACGCGACCACGGCGGCCCCGCCCTGAGCATGCAGTACCTCGGCGCCCCCATCCTGGACGACCGCCTCGCCACCGCCTCCATGCAGGCCTTCACCGACACCCCCGGGTTCAACCGCCGCAACGCCCAACGGAGCTGGGACCACTACCTCGGCGGCAAGGGGCTGCGCGGCGGCGACGGCGTCAGCCCGTACGCCGCCCCGGCCAGGGCGGAGGACCTGGCCGGACTGCCGCCCACGTACATCGCGGCCACCGAGTTCGACCCGCTGCGCGACGAGGACCTGGCCTACGCGCAGCGGCTGATCATCGCGGGCGTCCCCACCGAGATGCACCACTTCCCGGGCGCCTTCCACGGCGCGGCCCAACTGGCCCCGCAGACCGAGGTGAGCCGCCGCATGATCGCCGAGCAGCTCGACGCCCTCCGCCGCGGTCTGCGAACCGGCGAGGCCGACGGCACGACCTGACCACCTCCGGACCACCGCCATCCCACCACCGGACCACCGCCGGCCCCCTGCTCCAGCCGGGTGACACCCGGCGCATGGCGATGTCCGCGGTGGGCGAGCCGGGTGACATGGGGCGCGGGGCGGACGGGCGGACGGTTAGCCTGAGCTGGCCGGAAGCCCGGTCGACCTCGGGAGCAGCACGTGGCAAGGCTGGGAGCGCGGAGCTGGGCGGGAACGGAGAGCCGCCTGCTGCCGGCCGTCCTGCTGCTCGTCGCCGTGGTGATCGACCTCGCCACTCCACGCACCGTCAGCGCCGCGGCCCTCTACGCGGCCGCGGTCCTGGTGGCGGCCGCTCTGCTGTCGCTGCGCGGGACGGTTCTCATCGGATTGACCGCCCTCGTCCTCGACGCGGCCATGTTCTGGGTCTTCGGCTACCGCCGGAGTGCGATCGCGTTCAGCGAGCTGTTCATGGTCGCGACGGTGGCCGGGATCGCCGTCCTCCTGAACCGGCTCCTGTACCACCGCGCTGAGCAGCTCCAGTCCGTACGCGACATCGCCGCCGCCGTCCAGCGCGCCGTCCTGCCGAGACCACCGGAGCGGATCGGCCCGCTGCGCTTCGCCGCCCGCTACGAGGCCGCCCAGACGGACGCGCAGATCGGCGGGGACCTCTACGCCGTGGTCGACACCCCCTTCGGCGTCCGCTGCGTCATCGGCGACGTACGCGGCAAGGGAATGGAAGCGGTCAGGGCGGTCGCCGTCGGCATCGGGACCTTCCGCGAGGCGGCCCTGCAGGAGCCCAGCCTGACCGCCCTCGTGCAACGGCTCGAGCGGGCCGTCACTCTCGAGTCCCGGCAGTCGGGGACCCTGACCGAGCTCGAGGGGTTCATCACCGGCGTGCTGGCGGAGTTCCCCCGGCGCGGGAACGAGGTCCGGCTGGTCAACCGCGGCCACCCGGCGCCACTGCTCTTCCTGGGCAACACCGTGCGGTACGTCGAGCCCACCCGGCCGGGCCTGCCCCTGGGCCTCGCCTCCCTCGACGACGGCCCCTTCGCCGTCGACAGCGTCGACACGGTGACGTTCCCCGAAGGGGCCAGTCTGCTGCTCTACACCGACGGGCTCACCGAAGCCCGCGACGCGTCGGGCACCTTCTACGACCCCGTCGCCCGATGCCCGGGCCGCCGCCACTCCGACCCCGACGCCCTCGTGGACGCCCTGCTCGCCGACCACCACCGCCACACCGGCGGCCGCAGGACCGACGACACGGCGCTGCTGGCCATCACACACGCCCCGGCGGACGGGCCTTCCACGGCCGACCGGATCCAGGGCGGCCGAGCCGCCCGCAACACCGGCACACCCACGACATGAACCGACACGGGACGCGGACGGCAGTCCCGGAACCCGGGCTTGATAGGCAAGCATCCACTTGCCTATCGTTGCGGTCATGGAAGAGGATGTCTTCAAGGCGCTGGCCGATCCCACCCGCCGACGCATCCTTGACGAGCTGGTGGAACGGGGCGGCCAGACCCTGTTCGAGATCTGCGGGCGGCTGGCGATGAAGCACGGCCTGGGGCTGTCCCGCCAGGCGGTCAGCCAGCACCTGGCCGTGCTCGAATCGGCGGGCCTGGTGCTCACGCGGCGCCAGGGCCGTTACAAATACCACGACCTGAACACCGAACCCCTGGAGCACATCGTGACCCGGTGGCTCAGGCCCGACGCATCGGAGAGCACCCCATGAGGATCCACCTGTCCAGCGTCTTCGTCGACGACCAGGAGAAGGCCCTGCGCTTCTACACCGACGTGCTGGGCTTCGTGAAGAAGCACGACGTCCCGATCGGTACGGACCGGTGGCTGACCGTGGTCTCGCCGGAGGACCCCGACGGGACGCAACTGCTGCTCGAGCCCTCCGGCCATCCCGCGGTGAAGCCGTACAAGACGGCGCTGGCCGAGGACGGCATCCCGGCGACCTCCTTCGCCGTGGACGACGTGCACGCGGAGTTCACCAGGCTGCACGGGCTCGGGGTGCACTTCACGCAGGAACCGGTGCAGATGGGCCCCGTCACGACCGCCGTCCTGGACGACACCTGCGGCAACCTGATCCAGATCGTGCACAGCGCGGACGCCGGCAGCTGAGGCGCGAGCTCAGGCGGGGGCAGTGGCCACGCCCCGCGCGTCCTTGACTTCGAGAGCACTCCAATTCGTAGCGTTCCGGACATGAGCACTACGGCACAGCACAAGATCGGTTCCGGTTTCGGCGCGCGGAGCACCGCCGAGGACGTCCTCGGCGGCATCGACCTCACCGGAAAGCTCGCGATCGTCACCGGCGGCTACTCGGGCCTCGGCCTGGAGACGACGCGGGCGCTGACCAAGGCGGGCGCCCACGTCGTCGTCCCCGCCCGCCGTCCCGCCTCCGCGCAGGAGGCGCTGACCGGCGTCGAACGCGTCGAGGTGGACCAGCTCGACCTGGGAGACCTCGGCAGCGTCCGGGCCTTCGCCGAGCGGTTCCTCGCCTCCGGCCGCACGGTCGACATCGTCATCGACAACGCCGGGATCATGGCGTGCCCGGAGACCAGGGTGGGACCGGGCTGGGAGGCACAGTTCGCCACGAACCACCTCGGGCACTTCGCCCTCGTCAACCGCCTGTGGCCGGCGATCGAGCCGGGCGGCGCCCGCGTCGTCTCGGTCTCCTCCCGCGGCCACCACCTGTCCGGCATCCGCTGGGACGACGTCCAGTGGCAGCGGGGCTACGACAAGTGGCTGGCCTACGGCCAGGCCAAGACCGCGAACGTCCTGTTCGCCGTCCACCTCGACATGCTCGGCCGTGACGCAGGCGTACGGGCCTTCTCCCTCCACCCCGGCAGCATCCTCACGCCGCTGCAACGGCACCTGCCCAAGGAGGAGATGATCGAGCGCGGCTGGATCGACGAGCACGGCAACCTGGCGGCTCCCGACAGCTTCAAGACCCCGCAGCAAGGCGCGGCCACCCAGGTGTGGGCCGCGACCTCACCACAACTGGACGGTCTGGGCGGCGTCTACCTGGAGGACTGCGACATCGCCGAACCCTCCGGCGACGATTCGGCCGGGGTCAAGGACTGGGCGGTCGACCCGGAGCAGGCGGCCCGCCTGTGGGCCCTGTCGGCGGATCTGACGGGCGTGAACGCCTTCGCCGCCTAGGATCCGGCTGATCCGGAAGCCCAAGGACCGGCCGGGCGGCGAACGGCAGCGGTGGACCTTCGATCCCTTCGTGGTCGCGGGTCCACCACGCTTCGGAACGACCGCCGCCGAGGCGCCCGCGGACCAGACGGAGGCAGTCCGGTCGATCATGCGAAAGACTCCGGCATCTGGCCCGACGTGACAAGTCCCAGCGCCTCACGCGCCCTGATCGCCTGGTCATGGCCCGGCCGGCGCAGGGCAGCCTCACAGCGGCCGTAGTACGTTTCCACGTCCTGCGCGCCGCCGGCCTTCGCACAGTGCGGGCGGGCCGCGTCGATCCCCCTCTGGAGGGCCGCGACGTGGCGCTCCGCGCCGGCGGGCCATCCATGGCCGCGCAGGATACGTGCCTGCGCGTCAAGGGCGACCGTGACGCTCTGCGCCCACTCCTCCGATGCGCCGCGTCCTGTACGACCGCGGCCGGACGTGCCAGCATGACCCGGTCGATCGGGAACCACACACGGGGGTTGATGTGTTCCATCGCGTTCGGCGGCGTGCGCTGCTGGGCTGCGTCGCGTCCGTCCTCATGCTCAGCGGCTGCACGGAGGGCTCCGGAGTTCCCCGACAGCAGGAGGTCACGCCGGCTACGGCCTCCCCTTCCGCCGCCGCCTACTGGGACGATCCGGCGGAGCAACTGGCGGACGCCGAGCTGTGGGTGTCGACGGGGCGGCACAGCGGTGGACTGGAGTTGGCGCTGCCGGCGAAGCCCGAGGGCGGGACGGTCTACGTGGCCACGGAGTGCCAGGGCACGGGCACGCTCACGGTCGACGCCGGCCGCTACGGCACGTCCACGGAGCACTGTTCGGACCGGCCGGACGGCAGCCTCAACGGTGCCGCGATGCTCTCCTCCGAGGCCGCGTCCCGCCTCAAGGTGACCGCGGGGCCCGGGGTCACCTGGGCGGTCGCGGTCGGCTGGGACGAGCGCGCTCAGGGGCCGTCGGAGTAGCGGCGCCGCCGTCGACGGCCCGCAAGGTGCTGCCCCTCAGCAGCGCTGTTCGATTCATCTTCGAGTCGCTTTCCGGGCCGGCGTCCGGGGCGGTGAGGGAAGCCGTCCTCACCGCCCGGCCGTACGCACCGCGCGAGCCTCCTGCGCGGTGCGTACGCAGGACCCCGCCGCAGTTGCACTGCCCGGCGGGGCCCATGATGTGCGTCGGCGGTGAAGATGACGCCGGTGCTTACCAGCCACTGAAGCCGACCTCAAGTGCGGGACCAGGATGACGCGGCGTCACAAGGGAGCGCGGTCAGCCTCCTTGGCCCTCCCGCCGGCAGTCGTGCTCCGCCGCCAGCCGTCAGCGTGCGCTCGTGGTGTCGATGTCGACGATGTGGTTGTACCGCTCCATCAGCACGAAGAGCTTGGTCTTCTGCGCCGTCTCCCCGCTGCCGAAGGTCAGGGTGACGATGACCTCATGGCCGTTTCCCACGGTGCCGTTGTCGGTCACCCTCCACCGCGCCGGGACGTTTTGGGCGTGCAGGACACCGTCCGCCCCGTTCTTCTCCTCCCAGGCCGCCAGCCGCAGGGCGAAGTCGGGCGTCAGGTAGTGCTTGCGGAGGGCCGTGGCCAGCGTGCCGTCCGGGTCCGTGTAGTCGCCCTTCGCGTCGATGTACGCGCCGTAGAAGTCGGCGACCCGGGTCACCGCTTGACCGGGCGTGCCGCTGACCGACTGCGGTGCGGCGGTGATCGCCTTCGCGGGGGCATGGACGGACGCCTGTGCCGATTCGGACGGCGTGCCGCTGACGCCGTGCGGGGTCCCGGCGGAGGCCTGGATGGTGGCGCCGAGGCCGAGAGCAACGGCGAGGACGCCGGCGGTGAGGGCGGTGCGAGCCCTGCTGTTCATGTCGGTTCTCCCTTTCGAGTGATCGAGTGGTCGGGCTGTGCTGTGGTCGTCGGTGCCGGCCGCGTACGGCCGGTTCCTGCCGCGATGGGGGCCGCGCGGGACCACGCTGATCTGGCGGGCGTTCGTGTCGAGGTCGGTGCCGAAGTCGCGGTACCGGCTGGCCGCGTGGCCGGGCAGCGTCCGCAGACAGGTGTCCCGGTCCGTCTCCTCCGGTACGCCGGCGGTGGCCTTGCCGCCCGTTCAGGACGAGGTGCGGTGCGGCGGCAGGTCGGCGGCTGCTGCCGCGAGGAAGCCTGGCGCCTTGGGAGCGGCCGTGGCAGGGCCGGCGAGCGTCACGGCCGGACCCGTGACGGCGACTGCGAGGAGCGGGCCTGCTCGGGTGTTCTTGGGCATGGGTGTCCCCCGTGGATGCGGTGAATGCGGTGAATGCATGAGTGCAGTGCATCGGTGTCGGACGTCGCCCGACACCGGCTGGCCGGTCCGGCCCCGGCCGGTGCGACACGAAGAGCATCGGCGGCCACCGGAGGCCTGCGCAACGACTGCCGCCCTATTGGCGACGGTGGAACCATCCCGGCCCGTCTGACGTGCAGGGATATGAGTGCCTGGGATGCAGGATCGGCGTCCGGACGACGGGAGAGCGGTGTCGATGCGCGACGATGTCGAGGAGTTCGCGGCGCTGGTGCGCCGGCTGAAGGACCGCACGAACCGGAGCTACGCCTCTCTGGCCCGCCGCCTCAACATGAACACCTCGACGTTGCACCGGTACTGCGCGGGCGAGGCGGTGCCGCAGGACTTCGCGCCCCTGGAGCGGCTCGCGGCCTTCTGCGGGGCGGGACCGCAGGAGCGGCTCGAGCTGCACCGTCTGTGGCTGTCGGCGACGGCGGCTCGGCAGGAGGTGCGTACGGCCGGTTCGGCGGAGGCGGCGGCGCCGGCACCGGAGCCGCCGCCGGACGGGGACGGGGTGCTGGTCGAGGAGAGCAGCTCCGCGGAGCAGCCCGGGGACGGCCCCGACCCGGACGAGCCCGCTCCCTCCCCCGCTCCCCGCCCCTGGTACCGCCGCCGACGGGTCCTGGCGTCCATCGCCGTCGCCTGCGCGCTGGTCGCCGCTTTGCGCAGCACGTCCGCCCTGTCGGGCGAGCGCTCCTCCGAGGCGGACGGCTCCCGCACCGCGGGCTCACGGACGACCGCCCCCGGCGCACCCCACCGTTCGGCGACGTCGGCCACCGCATCCCCCTCCCCTTCCCGGAGCTCCGCCCCGCCCGCCACCGGCAGCGGTCCCACCGCGGTCGCGAAGCAGACCACCGGCCTGCCCCTCGCGTGGAGCGCCGACTCCCTGGTCTGGGACAAGGGCTGCGGCCACGACTACGTCATCGCCAAGCCGCCCGCACAGGTACCTGCGCCGCCGGTGGAGCAGGATGCCCGGGCGTGGGCGGCGACGCAGGGCGCGGTGCACGGGCGGCAGACGAGGGTGCAGATCTCGGTGCAAGGGCGGTCGTCCACGGCCGTGGTCCTTGAGGCGCTCCACGTCCGTATCGTCAGCCGCGGCAGCCCGGCCGCCGGGAGTGCGTACGCCATGGGCCAGGGCTGCGGGAGCGACCTCACGCCCCGCCGCTTCACCGTGGACCTCGACGTCGGCCGCCCCATCACCCGCCCGAAGGACGGCGCCGACAGTGAACACGTCATCCCGGCCGCGCACTTCCCGTACCGCGTCTCCGCCGAGGACCCGGAGGTGCTGCTGGTCGACGCGACGACACGGACCCACGACGCCCGCTGGTACCTCGAACTCGACTGGTCCTCCCAGGGCCGCACCGGCACGATCCGCATCGACGACCACGGCCGCCCGTTCCGCACCACCGGCATCACGGCGATGCCGCACTACTGGTACGGCACGAACGACGCAGGACGGCGGGCCTGGGTCCCCTACGACGGCTAGCGCTGTGGCCGCATGGGTTCGCCGGGTCGTCAGCCGCAGTAGTCGCCGGACTTCGTATCCGGGCCGGTGCCGGCGGTCGCGGCGAGGCGGACGCCGAGGAGACGCCCGGCGGAGTTCACCGTCACCTCAAGCGACGTCACGGACCGCATGTGGTCGTCGCGGTAGGGGTACGTCACGGTCCACATCCCGCCCGCGCCGTCGTCGGCGCGGTCCACCGCGGGCCGCTTCGTGTCGGCCGTGGGGTAGTGCAGGGCCACGTACCGGTCCGCGGCCCGCTCGGCGCCCGCCGCGTCGTGCACGGACCACGAAGAGCCCGGGATGGGCTTCCCGACCGCCGCGGCCTCGGTCCGCGGGCCTGTCGACACGTCGACGCGGAACCGGTCCGGGTCGGGCCAGCTCATGAAGGCGACCCCGCTCGGTTCCAGCTCCGCCCACACCTCCTCGTTCACGCCGTCGATCCCGCACGGCGTGTTGTCCTGGACCCGGACGATCCTGACGTCGTCGCCCAACGCCTTGCGCACCGCCTGCCCGATCACCGCCTGCTGTTCCGCGGACGCCTGCCTGCTCGGCTCGGCGTGGTCGACGACCCGCACGTCGACCACGGTCGACAACACGAGGGCCACGGCCAGGAATCCCGCACCGGTCGCGGCCTGGAGCCAGCGGTGGCGCGCGGGCCAGGGCGACAGCCCCGAACCGGCAAGGCGCAGCGACAGGACCCCGATAGCAGCGCCCACGACGGCGCCCACCACGTTGGTGGTGAAGTCACTGGTGTCGCAGTAGCGGCCGATGACGGGAAGGCAGGCCTGGACGGTCTCGATCCCGCACGCCAGGAGGACGGACAGCAGAACAGGGGGCACCGGACGCCGGGCCGCCCGCACACCGAAGAAGCCGATCGGCACGAACAGGGCGACGTTCATCCACCCCTGGGTCGTCCCGAACGACTCCCACACGTCCTTGCTCACCGTGCATTTCACCGCGCCTGTACCGACGGGTCTGAGCCAAAGCGTCAGGAACAAGGCGGCCGCCGTCGTGGCCGCCCACGCCCCGTAGGTCCAGGGCCGGTCGGAACGGCCACGCAGGGCGACCGCGACGACCCCCAGCACGGCCGCGGAGACGAGGGTGACGAGGAGGAGGTACAACATGTGCCCTCCGAAGACGAGAGCGAACAATGCCGTGCCTTTCGAGCGCGAGGAGATCAGCCGACGGCACGCGAATCGCGGCGCGTCGGCGATCACCATGGCGCCCGCACGTCATGGGCCCTGGTTCAACTCATGACCAAGCTGTAACAGCGCCACGTCGACGCCAGTCCCTGAAGAGCGGGTCTTCGCCCCTGGGTGCGCAATCTTTCCCGGACCGACCTCGGCGATTTGCCGCCGCATTCCGCACCGACGCACCACGCATGGAAACCTGCGGTCGTGAACGACGACGAACCCCCGGTCGAGACGCTGGACGACGACATGCGCCCCTGCGTCTTCTGCGGGCACCCGGTTCCCGAGGAATCGCTCGACGAGTACGACTGCCCCGTGTGCGGCGACCCGGAAGGGCGCGACGTACTGCTGTGAGGTCCCGGCAAGAAGGACGCGCCGGCGCGGGGCCGAGTGGGCTGAGCAATCACGACCGCACGCCACGAGGGCGTGAAATGAGGATGCGGCAGAGTGAGTCAGCCGACTACAACGACGACATGACCGTCTTCCTCTGTTCCAAGTGCGGTGCCGCCATCACGCCGGACCTGGTCCGGTTGTCGGCGGTCCCCGTGCCGACCGAGGACGAGCACGACCGGGACAAGGAAACCCGGCGGGCGCCATCGACGCTGCCGCGCGGCGGCTACGCGATCGATCCCGAGCCGTGGGGACCTCCGTATGTCCTGCAGGACGACCAGGAGAACCCCCGGCGGGCACAGGCCCGCGGACTCGTGATCGGTACCGCGGAAGGGTTCGTCGTCTCGGCAGGCTGCCGGGACACGGTCGTGGTGAACCCGGAGGATGCCCGGGGGCTTCAGCCGCTGCCTGGCGGGAGGAACAGCAGCGACTGCTGCGGCCCGGCGGGGAACCAGGGCCTGAACCGGGCCTGCCCCTGCGGTGCTCCGGTCGCGACGCTCGCGGCGGACTGCTCCGGCCCGTTCGAACTTCACCTCGATCCCGTCCGGGCCTACGCGTACTCCCCGGGAACGTGAGGCGATGATGGTCGGCATGGCACCGGAGTCGAAGCCCGCGCCGCCCCCCGCGTCGACGCACCAGACCGCGCTGACCGATGGCGTGGCCTCGGTCTTCACATGGGACGAGAACGCGCGCATCGAGGTGCGCGACCTCGGACGCGAGATCGTCATCGAGGCGAACGCCGACGGGCTCAGAACCCTCGCACGCCATTTGCTCACGCTCGCCGACAACGGCACCCCTGACAGTGCGCACCTGCACCTTGAGGCCGGGGTGGGGCTGGTGGAGGGATCCGTGGGTCTGGTCCTGGAGCGATGCGACGACGAGTAACGTCCGTGCGGGCTGATCCAAGGCGCTCGTTGTCACATGCCGGAAACATACGCCGCGACGATCCGCCAGTAGGGTCCCGGCATGCTCCTTTTCCATTTCACGCGGCCGGGGCTGTGGCCGCTGATTTTGGCGGACGCGGAGATCAGGGCGACCTGGCCGGAGGAGCTGGACGGCGTACCGGAACTGGCGCGGACCGTGCACCTGACCGCCGATCCGAGTCCGGGGTCGCTGCCGGGGGCCTTCCGGGACCGCACCGTGCGGTTCACGGTGGAGGTTCCCGCGCCGGAGGCGCAGCGGTGGCATGCCTGGGCGGGTACGAGGCTGCCCGCGGGGTCCGCGGAGGCGCTCGCGGCGTCCCGGTTCGACGGGCGTCCGGACGAGTGGTTCGTGCTGGAGCGGGCCATCCCGTCGGCGGAGTGGGTGTCGGTGATCGACCTCGGTGTGATGACCCCGCTCTGGCCGCGTTTGTAGGCCGTCCGTAGGCCGTCACCACGTCGTGGGGCCGGCGCCGCGCCACTCGACGAGGTCGCTGTCGTACAGGTCGCCCAGGCGCATGCGGAGCCCCGCGCGGCGGGCCAGCGCGAGGACGTCCCGGGGTCCGTAGGCGAGGCCGAGGATCCTGCCGTCGCACCGCACGCGGCGGCCGCCGGTGCCCGAGGGCGGGTACACGATCACTCGGCATCGCACCGGCTCAGCGTGGCCCCGCAGGGGCGGGAACGCATCCTGGCGGAATGTCCGGGCGGAGTACCCGGGCGAGCGCCGCGGCCCCCCAGGGCTTACGAATGGAGGGACATCAAAGCGCCGGAGAGAGTGGCTGGGCATGCGCGTTGTCGTGGACCTCACCCGTTGCCAAGGCTATGCGCAGTGCGTGTTCCTTGCGCCGGACGTGTTCGAACTGCACGGCGAGGAGGCGCTGCTGTACGACCCGGCGGTTCCGGGCGACCAGTACGAACGCGTGCGCCAGGCCGCCGCGGCGTGCCCGGTGCAGGCGATCCTGGTGGGCGAGGGGGTGAACGCCGGTGTCCGCTGACCTCCTGGAGGGCCGGATCGTCATCGTCGGAGCGTCGCTGGCGGGCCTGCGGGCCGCGGAGACGCTGCGCGAGAAGGGCTTCACCGGTTCGCTGACCGTCGTCGGGGACGAGCCCCACCCGCCGTACGACCGGCCGCCGCTGTCCAAGGGGGTGCTGCTCGGCAAGGTGTCGGCGGACGCCACCGGGCTGCCCATGCGCCGCGATCCTGACGCGGAGTGGCGGCTGGGGGTGCCCGCCACCGGGCTGGATCCGGTGGAGAAGCGGGTCCTGCTGGGCGACGGCTCGTCGCTGCCGTTCGACCGGCTGCTGATCACGACCGGGACGCGGGCGCGGCCCTGGCCCGTCCCGGAGGAGGCCGCCCTCGACGGGGTGTTCACGCTGCGCACCAGCGACGACGCCGCGCGGCTGGCCGAGCGCCTGGCCGCCGGGCCGCGCCGGGTGCTGGTGATCGGCGCGGGCTTCACCGGTTCGGAGATCGCGTCGGTCTGCCGCGAGCGCGGTCTGGAGGTCACGGTCACCGAACGCGGTCCGGCGCCCCTGGTGGGGGCGCTCGGCGGGACCTTGTCGAAGCTCGCGGCCGCCATGCAGCGGGCCCACGGTGTGGACCTGCGCTGCGGCGTGACCGTCACCTCGCTGCGCGGCAACGGCAGGTTCACCGGCGCGGACCTGTCGGACGGCACCCGTGTCGACGCGGACGTGTGCGTCGTCGCGATGGGCGCGGTCCGCAACGTCGAGTGGCTGGCGGAGTCCGGGCTGGCCGCGGACCCGCGCGGGATCGCCTGCGACGCCGGGTGCCGGGCGTTCACCATGTACGGGATCGTCACGGACGACGTCTTCGTGGCCGGTGACGTCTCGCGCTTCCCGCACCCGCTGTACGAGTACCAGCTGCTCTCCCTCGAGCACTGGCGCAACGCGGTGGACCAGGCCGAGGTGGCCGCGCACAACATGGTCAGTCCGGGTCCGCTGCGGCGTCCGCACCTGGCGGTCCCGACGTTCTGGTCGAGCCAGTTCGGCTACAACATCAAGTCGGTGGGCGTCCCCACCTTCTCCGACCAGGTGGTCGTCGCGCAGGGCTCGTTGGAGGAGCGCCGCCTGGTCATGGCGTACGGCTACCGCGGCCGGTTGACCGCCGCGGTCACGGTCAACATGGCCAAGTCGCTGGAGTACTACGAGCGCCTCATCGAGACGGCCGCCCCGTTCCCGCCCCCGCTGGGCGCGTCGGACCGCCGTATGGCGGCCGAGGTCGTCCTCCCCTCCGATGTGCCGGACCCGAGCCGGCTCTCGCACGGTCCCACGGTCGCGCTCACCGGGTACCTGCCGGACCGGCGGCTGGTCCTGGCGAGGCCCGCCGGGTGACCCACCCCCGCCCATCCACGAGGAGCCACCACGCATGACCGCCGAGACCCTGCTGGAACGGATCACCGATTACGCCAGCCGCCCCGACCCGTACCCGCTGTACGCGGAGCTCCGCGAGGCCGGGCCCGTGGTGCGGCAGACGGACGGCAGCTACCTGGTCGGCACGTACCACGAGATCGTCGGCCTGCTCCACGACCCGAGGCTCAGCGCGGACCCCCGCAACCGCACCACACCGGCTCCGCCGTCCTCGGAGGAGACGCAGCACCTGCCGTTCCTGCGGCTGGACGACCCCGAGCACCACCGGTTGCGCACGCTGGCCATGCGGCCGTTCGGCCCGCCCCACAACCCCGGCCGGGTCGACGCGATGCGCGGGGAGATCATCCGGATCACCGGGGAACTGGTCGAGGCGCTCCGGGGCCGCGACCACGTCGACATCGTCGACGACCTCGCCTACCCCCTGCCGGTCACGGTCATCTGCCGGATCCTCGGTGTGCCGCGCGAGGACGAGCCGCGGTTCCGGGAGTGGACCGACCTGCTCGTCGCCTCCGCGGACATCAGCCCCGGCGAGGACACCGCCGCGCGGGCCGAGGCGGGCCGCAAGGGCCGGATGGAGATGGGCGCGTACCTGCTCGGCCTCGCGGAGCAGCGCCGCGGCCGGCCCACCGGCGACCTGCTCTCGGACTTCGTCAACGAACCGGATCCGGAGCTGCGGCTCACCGACGAGGAGCTGGCGATGACCGCGATCCTGCTCCTCATCGCGGGGCACGAGACGACGGTCAACCTGATCACCAACGGTGTGCTCACGCTGCTGCGCCACCCCGACCAGCTGGAGCGGCTGCGCCGGGAGCCGGAACTGCTGCCGGAGACGGTGGAGGAACTGCTGCGGTACGAGCCGCCGGTGCACCTGCGCGAGCGCATCCCCCTCGCCGACGTGGACATCGCGGGCACCGTCGTGCCGAAGGGGACGTCCGTGATCCTCGCGCTCGCCTCGGGCAGCCGTGACCCCCTGCGGTTCCAGGACCCCGAACGGTTCGACCCCGCCCGCAAGGACAACGAGCACTTCGGCTTCGGCAGCGGCGTCCACCTCTGCTTCGGCGCACCGCTCGCGCGCATCGAGGCCCAGGCGGCGCTCGGCGCGCTGCTGCCCGGTCTGGGTACGGCGACCCTGCTGCAGGACCCGCCTCCCTACCGGCGCAACGCCATGCTGCGCGGCCCCCGTCACCTCACCGTCAGGTTCTGATGCCCCTCGCCCGCCTCAGGCTTCGCTGGTGCGGTGGCGGGCCCGGAAGGCGGCTGCCTTGACGCGGTTCCCGCAGGTCCTCATCGCGCACCACTCACGCCGGCGGCCCCGGGAGCGGTCGAGGTAGACCTGGGTGCACTCCGGGCGGGCGCACTCGCGCAGCAGCGCCCCGTCCTCGCCGCCGATGATCTCGACGGCCTCGCGGGCGACGGCGGCGAGGCCTTGTGCCGCCGAACCGGAGCGGCTCGTGCCGTCGGGGCCGAGCTGCGTCACCACGGGTGCCCGGGCCGCGTGCCGGTTCACCGCGGCGACCGCTCCGACGGGCAGCCGTTCGCCGTCGAGCCGCGCCACGACCAGGGCGTAGATCGACTCCCGCAGGTCCACGGCCGCCGCGAGGTCCGACGCGTCGGAGCCGGGCTCGCGGTCGAGCATGCGGGACTCGACGAACCAGGAGTCGAGGAGCTCGGGCGACGCGAGCTTCTCCGTGGGCATCGCATTGCGTCGTGCGCGCAGCGTGCCCAGGAAGTCGAGGGCGAGCGTCCCACAAGGGAAGGCATGGTTCACATCACCATTCTAACCGGTGATCCACGATTCGTCACTGGCTTGACAGGTGACCTCGCCCCGTGACACGGTCGTCACCGTTCAGAACGGTTACTCATGATGTGGGGGACGCCGCAATGGCTGTCGTACGTTTCCACCTGCTCTCCTCGCTCAGCCCGTCCGAGGCGCTGGCGGTGCTCACCGACTTCGGTCCCGCGCGGGCCCGGAACTGGCCCACCATCGACGCCGAGCACCTCACGGTGCACGCGATCGGCGACACCTGGGCCGAGGTGACCGAGGGCACCGCGTCCGCCTGGGAGCGGGCGCGCTACGACTGGGACGCCGGGACGGGGAGGGTCGCCATCGTCACGCACGACTCGAAGGTGTTCGGCCCCGGCGGCGGCTGGATCTTCCAGCTGACCCCCGAGGGGGACGGCACGAGGATCGACGTCGAGCTCACCCGCACCCCCGGCACGCTCAAGGGCAAGGTGCTCGCCACGCTGCTCCCCGTCGCCGCCGCGTCCCTGCGCAAGTCCTACCGGGAGCCCTTCAAGGCGGTGTGATCACGCCGGCTCCGGCCCGGCGGCGGCTCCGGTCCGGACCGGCCCCATTGCGGGCGGTTGGCCCGATTCCACCCCTCGAACTCACTGTCGAGATCCGGCTACCGTCCGTACACTGACAAGTTGCAGGCATGCGGGCAGTGTTGACCAGGGGGAGCCGCCATGTCCGAGCAACCGCACGGCGCCGCGTACGGATACGGATTCGTCATCCCGCCCATGCCCTCCACCCCGCCGCCCGCGCCGCCGGACGGGCTGCGCGCGGCGGCGGTGGGGCTGCTCAACCTCAGTGGCCTCGGCCTCGGTTACGCGCTGACCCGCCGCTGGGTGCTCATGGTCGTGTGCTGGTTCGCGACCGGCCTCCTGCTGCTGGTGGCACTGCCCGCGGACCCCGACGGCGTGCCCATGGGTCTGGTGGTCGTCTACCTCGTCCTCCTCCTGGCAGCGGCCGTCCACGGCGCCGTGGTCGGCCTGCGCACCCGGCTGGTGTGGCCCGCGGCCGCTCCCCTGGCGATCGCCCTCGGACTGGTGCTGCTGGCCGTACCGGTCAGCGGCGTCGTGCTGTACGACATGGCCCGCGACGAGGCCAACGAGCAGGCGCTCCTCGACCGGCTCGACCAGGCCGACCGGCTCGTGCGGGCCGGCGGGAGCAGACCCTTCGACACGGCCCAGTCCGACTACCGCAAGGCCCTGCGCGAGTACCGGGACATCAGATCCGGCCACCCCGGCTCCCGGGCCGCAGGTCGGGTACCCCACCGCCTGAAGACCTACTACACGACCGTCGGCGCCGCCTACGAGCAGCAGGACTACTGCGCGGCGATACCGGCACTGACGTACCTGCGCACGGTCCCGGACACCGTGGACAAGCAGACGCTCGGCGCGCTCGCCCAGTGGCCCGACGACCGCCTGGCCGCCTCCCTCTACGAGTGCGGGGCGCAGCGACTGGGCGAAGAGGACGCCGGCTGGACGGAGAACTTCGGCGACCTCCTGGGCACCTTCCCCGATTCCGAGCAGGCCGCGAAGGTCGCACCCGCCGTCGACTCGGCCGTGGACAAGGCCGCGAAGGACGTGAGCGGCTCCGACCCCTGCCCCGCCGTCGACCGGCTGCGCACCCTCGGCACCCAGGCCGGAGGCCTGAACGCGGGCGCCGGGGACGTCGGCGACGCCGTCGCCGCCTCCGCCGCCCGGGCCGGGAGGAGTGCCCACTCGGGGGTGTACGCCTGCGGGGTCGACCAGTACAGGGACGGCGACTTCGGCGAGGCGCGGGAGACGATGAACACGTTCGTCGCCGACAACAAGAGCGCGAAGAACCGGGCGCTGGCCAAGAAGTTCGCCATCGCGGCGGAGGTCGCGGACGAGATCCCCGCGGCGGGCAAGCGCCTGCCCACACTGGCCTCCGGCGGCAGCATCTCGGTCACGATCAAGAACGACAGCCCCAACCCGATCACGGTGCTCTACACCGGGCCGGTGACCGGCAGCCTCACGCTCAAGGCCTGCCGCAGCTGCACCTCGTACTCCCTCCTGACGCCCACCCTGTCGGGGTTCAAGCCCTGCCAGGACAGCGGCACGAACTACCCCCAGCGCACCATCCGGCTGCCCGTCGGCACCACGTACTTCCTGCACAAGTCGACGTCGTCCGACGGATCGAGCCCGGCGTCCGACAAGGCCACCCTCAAGCCCGGCTACATCTACACCGAGTGTGCCTACACGACGAAGTCCTTCGGCTTCTGACCGGCCACCGCCCGCCCTCGTCCACCCTCGTCCGCGTCGTCAGTCCGAACCGCCGCCTCCGCCGCCGCAACCGAAGCCGCCGGAGTGGTCGGTGTGGCCTGAGTGGCCGTGGCCGGCACCGCCGTCGGCGCCGTGGCCCGCGTCGCCGTCGGGGTAGTCGGCGCGCCAGCGCAGGAACTCGTGCCTGCCGAACGGGAACAGGCCCTCGTCCGCGACCGATCCCCGGCCGATCAGTCCCGCCTCAGCGGTGAAGGCCGGGACGAGCGCGGTCAGCGCCGGGTCGCCGTAGAGGGCGACCGCGAGCAGGATGTCCTCCTCCGCGAGCCCCGCGGGACCCTGCGGCATCGGCGTACCGCGCCGCAGCTCCGCCAGATACCGGCGGGCGGCCCGGGTCGGACTGACCCGCACCAGGCGCAGCAGCCCCGCCCCGGTCAGTTCGGCCCGCATCCGCGACAGCGCCTTGCGCACGACCGCGCGCCCGAGCAGTTCCCTGATCCCGGCCGGCCGGTACAGCCCGACGCGTATCGCCTTCTCCAGCGGGTGGCGGTGCGGCGGCGGGTCCGCCTGCTCCGGGGAGACCTCCCGGCGCAGGGTGCCCGGCCGCCCGGACTCCACGGCGCCGCGCAGGTGCAGCGCCACCACGGCGACCGTCACGGCGGCTCGCGGGCCCCCGCGCATCAGCGCGATCTCGTGCGGTTCCAGCCGGACCGCCGTTCCCTCGTCCATGGCACCACCCCCGTGTGTGTGCCGGGTACGTGCCCATCGGCGGGGGTGGTCGAAGCCTGCCGGGGCGGGGTTCAGAGGGCGATTTGAGGGTGCCGTAGCGGACGTACGGCCGGTGGTGTAGGCGCGGCCGGCGGCCCTCCACCGGTACGGGGCGGGACGGACGGGGCTGATGATGCGTGTGTAAGGAAATGTGCCGGGGGAATTGCCTTGGGGCGCTCCCCTACGGCAGGCTGTCGCTCCAGTCAGGCCCTGTCATCCGCACACCCGTACGTACACGCGTACGGGGCACCGGAGTTGGCCGGTGGTCGCCGTGGGCGGTCCGAGCCGGTGGGGAGGGGCACGATCGCGTCCGGGAGATCACCGAACGGGCCGCGCTGGAAGGAAACCGTGTGAGCCGGATCTCGGTCCGGGGGATCGCGGTGGCTTCGGCCACGGCGGTCACCTCCGTGGGCGCCGTCGTCGGTGTCGCCTCGAGCAGCCAGGCGAGTGAGCAGCCCTTCGCCGCCTCCGAAGTCGACACCGTCCTGTCGGACATACCCGCCGGCCAGCGGGTCCAGCAGGCGTCCCTGACGCAGCAGGTGCAGGCGCAGTCCGACGCCGCCGACGTCGGCACCAGGAAGTCCGCGGAGCAGGCCGCCCGCAAGCAGGCCGCCAAGGACGCCACCGCCCGCAAGGCGGCGGAGGAGAAGGCGGAGGCCGACCGCAAGGCCAAGGCCGCCGCCCGCGCGGCGCTGGTCGTGAACGCCTCGTACACCGTCGCCGAGGTCCAGGCCATGGCCCAGGCGATCATCGGCGACGCCTCGCAGTACCAGTGCTTCTCCAACATCGTCACCCACGAGAGCGGCTGGAACTACACCGCGACCAACTCCTCCTCCGGCGCCTACGGCCTCGTCCAGGCCCTGCCCGGCTCCAAGATGGCCTCCGCGGGCGCCGACTGGCGCACCAACCCCGGCACCCAGATCAGGTGGGGCCTCAAGTACATGGACAGCCGCTACGGCAGCCCCTGCGGCGCCTGGTCGTTCTGGCAGGCCAACAACTGGTACTAGGTTCCGCCGTGGCGACCACGGCTTGTTCTGCCAGGTCAGCGCACCGATGCTCCGGTCCGGTGGGCGCCGGCGCCCGCTGCGCGCCGGTCCTCACGGTGCGAGGACGCCGAGGCGGTCGGCCGCCTCGATCACCTCACCGAGCAGCCCGAGCCATTGGTCCACGTCGGCGGCCCGCAGGCCCACGTCGAGCCCGAGGCCCTGCCCGCCGGCGAGGTACACCTGGGTCACACCGCTCTCGCGGGCGGCCGCGAGGTCTTCGGCGATCTGCCGGGGTGATCCGCCGAGGAAGGGCCGGCCCTCCCCGATCGGCTCACGGGTGACCGGGGTCGGCCAGGGCACCTGGTTGACCACCATGAGGTCCCCGGGGTCGCGGCCCGCCTCCCGGGCGGCGTCATGGAGCGTGGACACGATGCCGCGCAGTTCCTCCGCCGAGGAGCCGATCGGGATCACGCCGTCCGCGATCCGTCCGGCGCGCTTCACGGCGGCCGGCGCGTTCGCGGCCAGCAGCACCGGGATGCGGGCCTGGACCGGCTTGGGGTTCACCTGAGACGGCGCGATCCGGTAGAACTCGCCCTCGTGCCGGACCGGGTCCGGGCCCCACGCGGACCGCATCGCCGTGATGAATTCCTCCGTGCGCGCGCCCTTGCGGCGGATCGGCACGTTCGCCGTCTCGAACTCGTTGTGCTGCCAGCCCTGCCCCAGGCCGGCGATGACCCGTCCGCCGCTGAACCGGTCCAGGGTCGCGAGCCGGCGGGCGAGCATCACGGGCACGTGCAGCGGCGCCACCAGGATCGCGGTGCCCAGCTTGATCCGCTCGGTCACCGAGGCGATGTAGCTCAGCGTCTCCAGCGGCTCGTACGTCGAGCCGTAGAACTCGGGCAACATCTGGGGTTCGCCCCCCGTCCACAGCACGACCTTCTCCATCGGGCGGAGCAGGCGTTCGAACGTCCACAAGGCGGAGTAACCGAGCCGTTCGGCCTCCTTGGCGACCTTGACGATCGTCTCCGGCGAGGTCTGCGGCCCGGCGGTGGGCAGTGCGAGACCGAGTTCCATGGGTCCTCCAACAGGGGGAATGCGTCAACGGGTTGTCAGGGACCGGCAGTCCCGGCGAGTCAGCGATGCCAGGACACGGCCGGGGATCCGCCCGGGCCCCTGGCAGCGGAGCTGCATGAGGAGTCGCCGAACCGTCGTGTCGCGCCGCGCTGGCCGGGCGGGTCCCCTTTCTTATATACTAGATGACGTGTCCAATATAGTAGATCCCCTGGTCGTGCAGATCGCAGCCCGCATCCGCAGCGAACGGGAACAGCGCCGATGGACGCTGGTGCAGCTCGCGGACGCTTCCGGCGTGTCCCGCGCGATGATCAACCGGATCGAGCGCGCCGAGAGCAGCCCCACCGCTGTCGTCCTCGGCAAACTGGCCGCCGCGTTCCAGGTCTCCGTCTCCGCCCTGCTCACCCCGGCCGAGGCCACCGGGGTGCACCGGGTGGCCGACGCCACGGAATGGCGCGATCCCGTCACCGGATACCGCAGGCGCCAGATCACCGGGCCGAGCTTCCCCGCCGACATCGCAGAGGTCCACCTGCCGCCCGGGGCCCGCGTGCCGTATCCGGCAGCGTCCCTGGCCTTCCAACGGGAGGCCGTCTGGGTGCTCGACGGCAGGCTGACCTTCCACGAAGGCGATGTGGTGCACGAACTCAACCCGGGCGACTCGATCGAAGTCGACGAACCCGTCCCGTGCGTGTTCGCCAACACCAGCGATGCCGAGTGCCGCTACGCGATCATCCTCACCCGGGTCGAAAGGCCGTGAGCCTTTCCCCGCGGCCGGACGGTCAGGTCGCGGGCGGGATGCGGGCCGTCGTCCTCGCCCTGCCGGTCATCGCCGTCGCCACGCGGGCCTCCCGGGCCGGCAGGCTGGGGCCGGCGGTCACCGCGCCACCGACGACCGGCCCGTTGTCGTCGTACGGGTTGTCGCCGGTCGCGGGGAACTGACAGCCCACAGGCCACAGTTCGACGCTGACGGCGTGGTCGCTCGACAGCACCGCCGCACGATGTCACAGCGCAGCCGCGTTACCGCCGCATGCGTGCCGCGAGCTCCGTGACCGCCAGGAGCCGGTCCTCGGTGAGGCGACGCACGTCCCAGATGAGCTCGGCCACGCCGGCGGTGCTCGACGTCGCGGCCGGGGACACGTCGGGCAGTGCGACGCCGGTCAACGCCGCCAGGTCGTCGGAGGGCACGTCGAGGACGGCGCAGAAGTCGGCGAGGAGACCGGCGGTCAGCGGGACGGTGCCGCGGCCCACCCCGCCGTAGGTGGCCGCGGACCAGCAGCGGCCCGTGACCAGGAAGAACGTCTTGGCCGTGGCCAGCCACCCGAGGTTGCGGTTGCGTGCCAGGCCCATGAGGACGGCACCGGGGCCGTCCGGGTACCGCTCGTGCGGCGGCGGCGCGGGGAAGGGCGCCGCGCGCTCCTGCGGCGGCAGTGACGCCACGTACCGGCGCAGGACGGTTCGCTGCCGGAACGGGAGGGCGACGGCGTGCCGGACGAGATCCGGAACGTGACGTCCGGCCTTCGGGTCGACGGGAGCGAGGTCGCCGGGTACCTCGACGCCTGCGATGACGAAGAGGTCCGGCGTGTGCAGCCCGAGCGTGGGCGCGAGCCGCCGGAGCGTGGACGGGGTGGGCGGTCCGGACTCGCCGGCGGCGCCCGCCGGCCGCCGGTGCGCCGTCAGCCGTTCCAGCAGCACCGCGAAGGGCTCACCTGCCACCGCGCTCCCCGCCTGCTCGGGGGCCGCGGGCGGGCCGCCCGCGGCGGCAAGGTCGGGATGGAGGTCGGGGTCCACGCGCCCAGTGTGGCGTCACCGCGCCGCGCGGGGAACACCGGGACGGCCCGCACGACCCCGGACGACGACCCCGGCCGGTGAGGGCCGGGCCGGGGTCGTGAGGTGGGGGTGGGGGTGGCGGTCAGCGCAGCGACGCGGGCAGGTCCTCGCGGTGGACGATGCCCATGCGCTGGGTGGCGCGGGTCAGGGCCACGTACAGGTCGCTGGTGCCGAACCGTGCCGGTTCCACGACCAGGACGTGGTCGAACTCGAGCCCCTTGGCCTCGCGGGGGCCGAGCAGCACCACGGGCAGGGTGAGGTCGGGCTCGGCACCGGCCGTGACCCCGTCGAGCGGGGCGGCGATCTCCTCGTGCAGCGCGTGCGGCGCGATCACCGCGAGGCGCCCCTCGTCGGGGGTCAGTTCCGCGACGGCCCGCGCCACCGCGCCCGCCAGGTCCGCGCCGGCGTGCCGCGTCCACGGCTTCTCGCCGGTGGAACGGACCGACCGGGGCGGCTCGAAGGCGGGGTCCTCGCTGCGTACGACCTGCGCGGCCAGGTCCATGATCTCCGCGGGCGTACGGTAGTTGACGCCCAGCCGCACGTGCTCGAAGCGGTCGCCGACGTACGGCTCGAGGATCTTCTCCCAGGAGCCGACGCCCGCCTCCTCCGAGGTCTGCGCCGGATCGCCGACCAGGGTCAGCGAGCGGGTCGGGGACCGTCGCATCAGCAGGCGCCACGCCATCGGCGACAGCTCCTGCGCCTCGTCGACGATGATGTGCCCGAACGCCCACGTACGGTCGGCGGCGGCCCGCTCGG
This sequence comes from Streptomyces sp. NPDC059718, assembly GCF_042733315.1. NCBI lineage: Bacteria > Bacillati > Actinomycetota > Actinomycetes > Kitasatosporales > Streptomycetaceae > Streptomyces > Streptomyces sp. NPDC059718. The sequence continues at coordinate 26,362 of NZ_JBHWGA010000008.1, read as the reverse complement.
CGGCGCTGCGGTGGTCGGCCTCCTCCTGCCGGTCGGCCATCCGCTCGGCGTCGATGATGTCGTGGGCGGCCAGGACCTCGGACTCCGCGTCCTCGAACTCGTACGACTCCGAACCGCGCGACACCTCCAGGACGCCCTGCGCGTAGGCGATCTGCTCCTGGCGTTCGGCCTCGGCCGCGGCCCGCGCGGCGCTGTCGTCGACGCCGAGCAGTTCGGCCGCCTCGTCCAGGAGCGGCACGTCGGCCGGGGTCCACTCGCCGTCGTCCGGGGCGCGGCGGATCGCCCGGGCGTCCTCGTCCGGCAGGTACGCCGGCTCGGCGAGGTAGCCGGTGAGGAACTCCTGCGGGGTGAGCATCGGCCACAGCTCGGCCACGGCGGCCCGCACCCCCGCGCTGGCGGCGACGCCCTTGCCGAGCTGAGCGAGGTCGTCCGGGCCGAGGAAGTTGGGGCCGCCGTACGGGTCCGCGCCGATGCGGTCGGCGAGCTGCGCGGTGAGGGCGTCGATGACGTGGAACGCGAAGTACGGCCGGGCGAGGTTGTGCGGCAGGCGCGTCTCGCGGGCGGCGTCCCGGGCCTGGTAGGCGATCTCCCAGTCCAGGACGAGTTCGCCGTCGTCGTGCGGGATGACGATCGGCGCACCGGGCTCGGGCAGTACCTGGCGGTCGCGCAGGGCGAGGGCGAGCGCCTCGGCCATGTCCGCGGCGCCCTTGACGGCCGCCGCGCGCGGGGTGTCGGTGCCGCGGGCGTGGACGCCGGGGAAGAGTTCGGCCTGCGTGGCGAGCATGACGCCGGTCTCGCCGAGGGCGGGCAGCACCTCGCCGATGTAGCGGAGGAAGGCCGGGTTGGGACCCACGATCAGGACCGCGCGCTTGGCCAGCAGCTCACGGTGCTCGTACAGCAGGAAGGCCGCCCGGTGCAGCGCGACCGCGGTCTTGCCGGTGCCGGGGCCGCCCTCGACGACGAGGACGCCGCGGTGCGGGGCGCGGATGAGGCGGTCCTGGTCGGCCTGGATGGTCCGCACGATGTCGGCCATGCGGCCGGTGCGGGCCGAGTTGAGGGCGGCGAGCAGCACGGCGTCGCCGGTGCGGTCCTCGAAGCCGCTGCGGTCGTCGTCCTCGAGGTCGAGGATCTCGTCGTGCAGCTCGGTGACCCGGCGGCCCTCGGTGGTGATGTGCCTGCGCCGGCGCAGACCCATGGGCGTGTGCCCGGTGGCGACGTAGAACGGCCGGGCGACCGGTGCGCGCCAGTCGATCAGGAGCGGGGTGTGGTCGGTGTCGTCCTCACGGATCCCGATGCGGCCGATGTGGTGCGCGGCACCGTCCTGGAGGTCGATCCGGCCGAAGCACAGCGAGCCGTCGACCGCGTTGAGGGCCGCCAGCAGACCGGAACGCTCGGCGACGAGGACGTCGCGTTCGAGACGGGCCTGCATGCCGTTGCCCACCGGGGTCAGCGCGTCCTCGACGCGCCGGGTGGCGACCCCGCGCAGCGTGTCGACCCGCTCGTAGAGCCGGTCGATGAATTCCTGCTCCTTCTGCAGTTCGACTCTTTCGCGAGTTGACACATTCGCTCCCTGTCGGATATGGTGATTCCAGTGGCCCCCAGTGAGGGGCCGTTTCTGTGCACGCACAGAAACACTCAATATACGTGAGGAAATCCCCGTACCGCAATTGCGTACGGGGATTTCCTACGTTCGGGGCGGGGCCTGGGCCTCGGCGCTGCGGCGGTGCCGGAGCGATACCGGGACGATGCCGGGACGCCCCTCCGGCAGGCTCCGGCGCGGGCGGAAAAAGAAAAGGAAAGGAGCTCGTCCACTCCAATCCGTTCCCAACGTATAGCGCACAGGGAGGCTTGCGGCAAGCCCCTGGGGGTGCCGCAGAATCGCCCGCCGTAACCGGAATTCGGGGCGTGGGGAGGCATGAAGTGCGTGCGCTGTTGTCGACGTACGGGCCACGGGGGGACGTCGAACCGCTGGTGGCGACCGGGACGCCGCCGGCCGGGGCCGGCGCGGTGACCGGCACCCGGGAGCGGTGGGATCCGGACGGGCGGGCTCACCCCGCCCCGGGACCGGGGCGGGGTGCCCCTATGATCAACGCCCGCTGGACGAACGAGCGAAGCGGGGGACGGACGATGACCTACCGGCGTGCGGCGATACCGGTCCTGACCGGGGGATTGCTGCTCACGGCGCTGTTGTGGTGGGCGGGGTCGAGCGCGCACGCGCTGAACCTGCCGGGCACCGTCGACGTGATCGGCGGCCGGGCGGCCGCGGAACTGGGCACGTGGCTGACCCCCTGGTCGTACGACCCGCCGGGCTGGGGACAGCCCTTCGGCGCGCCGACGGGCGGCACCGACTACCTCACGCTGTACAGGACCGGGCTGCAGATCCGGTTCGCCGCGGTCTTCACGTTCTTCGTGCCCGGGGCGCTGCTCCTACTGCGCAGACTGCCCCCGGTGCACGGCCGGTGGCCCGCCACGCTGCTCGCGGTGTGGGCGTGGGGCCTGGTGGCCGGAACGCTGGCGGTCACCGTCTCCGCGCCGTGGCTGATCGCCTCGCACGGGCACGGCAGCTACCGCTTCCTGCCCCAGCTGGCCTCGGTGATCACCACCGGGCGGGAGGCCGTCGCGGTGGCCGCGCTGCTCGCGGCGGTGGTGACGGTGCTCACGGCGCGCATCACGGCCAAGGGCGCGGACCCGCTCCCCCGGGCGGCCGTCCCGGCGCGTGCGGGCCGGCTGGCCGCGACCGTCGGGACGGCGGTGGTCGCGGTGTCCCTGGTGGTGCTCTCGTACCAGTCGGTCGCCGCCGCCCTCCAGACCTACTCCCCCGGCATCGGCCTGCTCTCCGAGCCGGGCGACCTGCTGCGCCAGTGGCTGCTCCTGGGCGCCTGGACGACCCCGTCCGGCGGCGCGCTGACCGACTGGCTCCTGGCCCGCGCCGCCGACGTGCTGCTGCTCGCCGTGGTGTGGTGGATGCTGCGGCGGCTGCCCGTGCTGCTGACACGGGCCACGTTCCCCGCCATGGCGGTCGGCGCGGTCTGCGCGACCGTCCTCGGGCTGATCGCCTCGCAGTTGCTGCGGGTCGCCGTGGACGGGGCGGGTCTGCACGGGGGGCTGCTGTACCTCTCCGCCAGTCTGGGCATCGGGGTCCCGGCCGCGCTGACCTTCGGCCTGGCGGCGGGTGTGGCGGCCGCCACCACCCTCCGGGTCGCCGAGCGCCGCGCGGCGGGGGGTGCCTGACACCATGGCCGACCACCACGTCGCCGCCCTGGCGTATCTGTCCTGGAATCCCTCCGCGCCCTCGGACGTCCTGCTGCGGCTGCTCACACACGACGACCAGGCGATCAGGCGGAACGTCGCCCAACGCCGAGGTCTTCCGCCGGAGGTGGTCGACGCGATCGTGACCGACCCCGACCCGGAACTGCGGATCGAATTCGCCACGAGCGCGAACGCGGACCCCGCCCAGCGGGCCCGCCTAATCGACGATCCGGCGCGCAGGGTCGTCATCGCCCTGGCGATCGGCCCGACGCCGTACAGGAAACCCGTGGAGCCCCTGCCCGACCGGGCGTACGAACGACTCCTCGCCCACCCGGACGGGCGGATCCGCTGCGAGACCGTCACCTCGCACGCCGTGCCCGGCCACCTCCTGGCGGGACTGGCGGACCATCCGGACGGCCCCCTGCGCCAGGCGGCCTGCCGCGCTTGGGACTCCCTCAGCGACGACACCAAGGAAGCGCTGCTCCACGACGACGACCTCGATGTGCGACGCACCGCCGCAATGCGCGTCTGCCATCAGGACGCAGAACGCACGGCCTGGCTCGTGGAGAGCCTCGCGGACTCCTGGCTCCAGAAGACGGTGCTCCGCCACGGGAAGCTGAGCCGCGAACTCGCCGAACGCCTGGTCACCGACGACCACCCGGGGTCCGTCGCCGCCAACCCCTCCCTCCCCCCGGACCTCGTCGCGCGGTTGGCCACCCACCGGGATCCACGCGTACGGCTGGTCGTCTCCGCCAGGCCGGAACTTACGGAGCGCGAACGCGCGGCCGTCGACTACACCGTGGGCCCCGAGGACCGCCTGGACGTGCTGGACTGGGTGTGGGAGGCCCGGGACGACCCGGAGGTCCTGCGGCGATGTGCGACCTCCGCGCACACGTGGCTGCGCCGCAGCGCCGCCGTGTGCCCTGGCCTGGAGCCCGAGTACGTCGAACTGCTCTCCCGGGACGAGGACTTCGCCGTGCGGCTCCTGCTGTGCGAGTTCCACCCGGAGCCGCCGCCGGAAACCCTGCTGGACCTCTACCTCAACGGCACCCACCGCGCGGTCATGATGTTCGCCTCCCACCCGCGGTTCCCCGCCGCGGGCCTCGCGGAGCGGTTCGCGGACTCGACGGACCCCGAGGAACGTCGTCTCGCCTTGACCGACCCGGACCTGCCCGTGGAGACCCTGGAGGAGTTCGCCCGCGACCCCGACCGGCGCTGGGCGGCGGGCCGTGACCCGCGGCTGCCCGTACCGCTGATCCGCGAACTGCTCGACGACCCCGACACGACCCATCTCGCCGCCGGCAACCCCGGTCTGCCCGCCGAGGACATGCACCGGCTCCTGGACGGCGCCGGGGTCCCCGACCAGCCGGACAACGCCCTTGGCGACCGGGCACTACGCCCGGTCGCCAAGGGGGACTTACTTCACTGCGGCCGCCTGGGAAGCGGAGCTAGAGCGCGCCGCGCTTCACCCGGCGGAGCAGGAGGAATCCCGCGATCGCCAGGACCGCTCCGAGGCCGGCCGGCCACAGGTTGGTCCCGGTGTCGGCCAGACCGCCGTTGATCGCCTGCTGGTTGGCCTGTCCCGCGGGGCTCGGCGCGAACCCGCCGGGGGCCGGGGACTGCCCGGGCGCCGTCGACTGCTGTCCGCCCTGCTCCTCGCCCTGCTGCCCGCCCTGCTGCTCTCCGTGGTGCTCGTGGCCGCCGGCGGGCGGGTTGGCGGTGTCGTCCTCGCCCGCCGTAGGCGTGGTGTCGGCCTTGGGCGTCACCGTGACGGGAGCGTCGGGGGTGTCGTCGCCTCCGTTCTGGTCGTCGTCCGGGGTGTCGGCCGGGGGCTCCTCGGCGCCGGGGTCGTCGTTCCCGCCGTCACCGGGTTCTTCGACGCCGGGGTTGTCGTTCCCGCCGTTGCCGGGCTCCTCCGTACCGGGGTTGTCGTTCCCGCCGTTGCCGGGCTCCTCCGTACCGGGGTTGTCGTTCCCGCCGTTACCGGGCTCCTCCGCACCGTCGCCGCCGGCGCCGCAGGTGCGGCCCTGGTTGATGCAGTCGGCCACCTCCTGCATCAGGCCCTCGTCGAAGATGTTGATGAAGTCGCCGTGGTCGGTGATCGGCTTGTGCAGGTTCTCGGGGAAGGAGTCCACCGCGAACAACGGCACCGTCTTGCCGCCGTCCTGCACGCTCGGCGCCTGGACGTCGTACACGATCCGCTGGACGAGCTGCGGGATGGCCTTGAAGCCCTGCGGGCAGTTGCCGCCCGCGTCGGCGAAGGCCACGTGGGTGCGGTGGTTGGCGCTGTCGACGTTCTGGCCGTCCCAGCAGCTCTGGAACCGGAAGGTGCGGACCACGTCGCTGCCGTCGGGGCAGAGCGGGTACTTGTCCTTCAGCTGCCGGTCCTCCAGACCCGTGCAGCTCCAGGAGGCGTTGGCGTTGGCCGGCCCGTTGACGAAGGCCTTGGCGTCGCCCGTGATGATGCGCAGCAGGCGCGGCATGGGCGTGACCTTGCTGACGGGGTTGCCGACGAACGTGAGCGTGACCTCCTTGGGGGTCACGATCTTCCCGGCGTTGCCCTCGGTGCCGCCGCCGGGCGCCCCGGCGTCCCGCTCCACGGTGCCGTCCTGCACGCGCAGCACGGGCCAGTAGTACGACGACTTGTCGCCCTGGTCCTTGCAGCTGGTCTCCGCCTTGGCGAGGTCGTCGATGGTGGCGAGTCCGTTGTTGGACTGGTTGCCGATGTAGTCGTGGAAGTGGTGGGCGCCGTTGGTCACTCCGGGGGCGACGATGATGTTGTCGGAGTTGAACAGGCCGCCTGCGTTGACACCGCATGCGGACGAGAACGTGCCGGAAGAGGCGTCCGACGGCTGCGGGCCGCGCGGCGCGTTCGGGTTCACGCCCATGATGTCGGCGAAGTCCGCCACGACGGGGCCGTTGCCGCCCTGTCCGCCGCCCTGCCCGGCCGGGGCGCCCTGGTCGCCCTGGCCGTTCTGGCCGCCGTCACCCGTGGACGGTTGCGGGCTGCCCTGCTGGCCCTCCTGGCCTTCCTGGCCCTGCTGGCCTTCCTGGGCATCGGTGGAGCGGACCGTGCACCCCGCGAGGCCCTCGACACCCTGCGGGGGGTCCCCCACGCGGTCGATGGCCTGCAGGATGCGCGCGATCGTCGCGGCACGCTTGTCCTTCAGCGGGCCCAGGACCGCGTTGTCCACGAAACCGGGGTCCTGCTGCTGGGCTGCCGACGTCTCCTTCAGCCTCTGGTAGGCCTCGGCTATCTGCTGGTCCAGCAGGGCGAGTTCCTTGTCCACCTCCTCCTTCGCCTGCTCGGGCACGGAGGTGAGCTCCGTGCCGACGTCCGGACAGTCGACCGTGATCGCCTGGCCCGCGGAGGTCGTCTGGGCCGTCTGACCCGACGAGTCCCCCTCGGTCGCCGAGGCGAACACGTTCGCCGTCACCAGGACACCGCCTCCCAGCATCAGGGCGACGGCTACAAAGGTGCCACTACGTGTGCCGGTAGCACGTCTGCGCGAATTGCGTACCAAGGAAACCCTCCTGCGCGCCTGATGATTGGCGGCCTGAACACGACAAGCCGTCCACACATACGGACACCACCCCCGGAGTGTTCAACCGCCCCGGGAATTCACAGGAGTTACTGGTCAAGGCTGCGGCCGACCGGGCCGAGCCCGGTGGCGCCACGCCACCGGGCCCGGCCGGCGGGAGCGCCTCACCAGGTGTGGGCCACGTCGATCACCAGGCGGTCGGAGAGCTGGAACACCCGGAACGGCAGCCGGGCCCGCACACCGAGGCCCACCTGCGTGTCGCCCTCGAAGCTCGACGCGAACCTCGCGTCACGGAAGGTGCGGTAGCCGGTCAGGTCGACGCCCGGCAGCGTCCGCCCCGCCCGGCCCGGGTACGTCGCGGCGCCGGTCTGCGGGTCGTACGAGGGGGCGGCCACCCGGATCTCGATGATCGCCCCGCCGGAGACCGGTATGACCCGCCCCGAGCCGTCCTGGTGGACGGCGTCGACGTACTGGACGGTGTAGCCGATCGCGTCGGTGCCGGCGGTGGGCACGTCGAACACCACACGGTCGTAGCACTCGTGGCTGCCGGTCCTGATGTCGGTCAGTGACCCGAGGTCGGCGTCGGTCCCGGACTTCGGGAGGCTGCCCCAGCCCGTCGGGCACGCCGCCGCGGGCGCCGCGGCCACCGCGGGCGCCGCCACGGCCACCCCCGCACCCGCCATCACCAGGGCGGCCAGCACCGCCCCGTATCGTTTCGCACGCATGGTTCCCCCTTGCATTGCGGCTCTTGCTTCCTTTCCATGTACGACATGCCGGGCAAGGGTTTGGTTGTGCCGCGACGCCCCGGAACGCACCGTCTGCCCGACGGTCCATGGGCCCGCCGACCCCCGTCAGCCGCCGGTGCTGGGGAACGCCGTCTCCAGGGCCTGCGTGACCGTGGTGAGGGTGGCGTCCGACGGTGCGCGCAGGCACACGTCGATGCGCACCTCGAAGGGCTTGCCGTACGCCGCCGAGCGGCCGTAACCCCAGGCGAGGATCTCCGTGTCGCCCCGCACTGTCTGGCAGCTCTTGCCGGCGGGTGCCGGCTCGCTCATCCGGAGGGGCTTCGCCAGGTCGGCCTTGCCCGTCGCGGCGGTCCGGAACGTCATCAGCACCCCGTCCTCACCGAGTTCCTCCAGCGGCTCGCAGGCGGGCAGCGCGTCCTCCGCCAGGTCGGGGCAGGAGGCGCGTGGCGGGAGGCTCAGGGACTGCGAGGAGACGAAGCCCGTCGCCGTTCCGCGGTCGTCGGCGGACAGGCCGTGCCAGGTCCGCGGTACCCGCAGCGTCAGTCCGGTGCCGCTCAGGAGGCGGACCGTCGTGCGGTCCCCCGTGGCTCCCGGTGACGGCGTCGCGGCGGGGAGGGCGTGCCGCTGACCCGGCGCGTCGGCCGGCGTCGGTGCCTCACCCGGTGGCCGCAGCCCCGGTACGAGGGTCACGCAGGCCACCACGGCGGCCACCGCCGTGGTCGCGCCGGCGGCTGCCGCGCGGCGCCGCCGGCGCCGCCGCACACGCCACCTGATCCGCGTCATGCGGTCGGCGGGGCCTGCGGTCTGCGGCAGCGCGTCGTGCAGGAGGCGGCGCAGCGCCTGTTCCGTCTCGTGCCACTGCTCGTCAGGCGCGGCGCGCATGGTCCTCACTCCCCTCCACGGGGCGGCCGCCCGGCCCCGGCTCCCGCACCGTGCAGGCCCCCTGCCATCGCGCTCCCGTCCCGGTTGAACTCCTCACTCCTGTTCCAACCGGGTGGGGCGCCGTTCGGTTGCCCGGCGAACACACGCCGCCGACCAGGCCTCCCGCCCCGAACCATGACGTGCGTCACATCACCGGAAACGGCTCAGCCCTGAGCGGCGGTCCACCGGGTTGAGGACGTCAACGGGGCGCATCGCCCCGCCGTGACACCTTTCGAACGAAGTGATGGAACGACATGGCTCCCACACCCACCACGCGTGCACTGCGGCCGGCGGCGGCCGCCGGTGTCCTCGCGCTCGCCCTCGCGCTCGCCGGATGCTCCCAGGGCGACGGCGGTGGCGCCGCATCCGCCGGCTCCTCCTCCGGCGGCCCCACGTCGCCCTCGCGGGCCGCCGCCAACGGTGAACTGGCCATTCCCGAGGGGGCCGGCGAGGGCACCAGACAGCAATACGTGTCGCAGAACACCATTGCCGCCTGCATGCGGAAGAAGGGCTTCACCTACACCCCGCACGTGTCGGGCGCCGACGCCGCCCCCATTCCGGTCGACGGTCAGGACTACGAACTGGCGAAGAAGTACCGCGACAAGTACGGCTTCGGCTTCTTCGCGGCCGCCGTCTACCCGGACGACCCCGACGTCCCCGGCAGCAAGGCCCACGAGGCCCAGGAGATGACCAACCCGGACGAGGCCTACCTCAACGCGCTGTCCCCTGCCCAGCGCAAGGCCTACGACAAGGCGATGGGCACCGCGAAGCAACTCGCCGGCGGCAAGAAGGTGATGCTTCCGGGGTGTGTGAAGGAGGGAATCGAGAAGGCCTACGGGCCGGAGAAGTCCCAGGCCCAACTCGACCGTGAGCGCGCGGCGAACGAGGAGCAGGACCGCGCCGCGAAGCAGGCGCTCAACGGGGATCCCCGGTTGATCTCCCTGGCGCAGCGGTTCGCGTCCTGTCTGCGTGAGGAGGGCATCGCGGTGACGACGACCCAGCCGACCGCCATCGGGGACATGGTGAAGTTCGCGACGGCCCTGCAGACCCCGCAGGACGGCGTCCAGAAGATGGACCAGGACACGGCGCGGGCCAAGCTCACCCAGGAGATCACCATCGCCCGCAAGGACCTGGAGTGCGGCAAGGAGTTCCGCGCCGCGTACTTCCCCAAGCTCGCCAAGCACCCCTTCTCCGGGATCACCGGATGAGCCGGCGTCCGCCGAGCGGCCCGAAGGGGCGCGGCAAGCAGGTCGGGATGATCGTGGGCGTCGTCGCGCTCGTCGGGGCGGGCGGCTGGTTCGCCGGTACGCAGATGCAGTCGCCGGCCGACGCCGCCGCCTCCCGCCGGCCGCCTGAGGCGGGTCCGGTCACCGTCGCCGTGGAACGCCGGAAGCTGACCGCGAACGTGATCGCGCAGGGCGGCGTGGAGTTCGGGGCACCGCACGGGGTGTCGCTGTCCGGGTCCGTCGGGTCCGCGGGCGGTGCCGGGGACGGTGAGGCGGCCCAGCGGGTCACCAGGCTTCCGCAGGCCGGTGCCACACTGCGCGAGGGCAGCGTCCTGATGCAGGTGAACGGCCGTCCGGTGTTCGTGCTGCGCGGCTCGGTCCCGATGTACCGGGCCCTGGGCCCGAGCAGTTCGGGCGACGACGTCAGGCAGTTGCAGAGCGCGCTGCGCAGGATCGGGCACGATCCGGGGGCCGTCAGCGGGGACTACCGGCAGGGCACCGCGTCGGCGGTGACCCGCTGGTACCAGGGCAAGGGGTTCACGCCGCAGCAGCCAGGCGTCGCCGACCAGCAGCAGCTGGGCGACCTGGAGGCCGCCGTCACCGACGCGCAGCTCGCGGTCCTCGCGGCGCAGGACGGCGGAGCCGACGGCGGGGGCGAGGGCGGCAAGGGCGGTTCCGGCACGGCGGGCCCGCCGGCCTCCGGCGAGGCGTCCGCCCTCGAACTGCGCTCCGCACGGCAGCGGCTGGACCGGGCCAACGCGGCGCTCAGCGCGTTCACCGCCACCTACGGCACCAAGGTCCCGGCGGGCGAGGTCGTCTTCCTGCCCGATCTGCCGGTGCGGGTCGACAAGGTCAAGGTGCGCCTCGGTGACACCCCGGACGGCGAGATCGCCACCGTGACGAGCTCCGACGTGGTGGTGCGGGCCGTCGTACCCGGAGCCGACGGCTCCGCGCTGCGCGAGGGCATGCCCGCGCGGATCGAGACGGCGGACGGCACCCGTGTACGCGGCGTCGTCGCGCAGGTGGGCGGCGCCGGGAACCAGGCGGACGCCGGAAAGGACGGCGACGGCACCAGCGCGGACGTGAAGGACGAGGGCGGGGCCGAACCCGACGCCGACGCCGGCGCGGAGCCGGGCGCCGACCCGTCCGCTCCGGTCCAGCTGGTGATCTCCGTACCCGAACCCGGCCCGTTGAAGGACCAGTCGGGCGGCACGGCCAAGGTGACCATCGAGGTGGGCGCCTCCAAGGGCGCCGTCCTTGTGGTGCCCGTGGCCGCGGTCCACACCAGCGCCGACGGCAGGGCCCGGGTACGGGTGGACCGCGACGGCGAGGTGGTGAACGTGCCCGTCACCGTGGGCCTCTCGGCCGCCGGGCAGGTCGAGGTGAGGGTGGACGGCGGCTCGCTGGACGAGGGCGACCAGGTGGTGGTCGGACGGTGAGGCGCAGACCCGTACCGCCCCGCCCGGCCCCCGAACAGGCGCCGGACCCGGACACCGTGATCCGGCTCACCGGCCTGGGCCGGGTGTTCGACACCGACCCACCGGTGCACGCCCTGCGCGACGTGCACCTGCAGGTCAGGAGGGGGGAGCATCTGTCGATCGTCGGCCCCTCCGGCTCGGGGAAGTCCACACTGCTCAACACCCTGGGACTGCTGGACCGGCCCACGTCGGGCGGCTACTGGCTCGACGGGGTCCTCACCAACACCCTGGGCGATCCCGAGCGGACCGCGCTGCGCGGCAGCCGCATCGGCTTCGTGTTCCAGTCCTTCCACCTGCTGCCGTACCGGACCGTGGACGAGAACGTCATGCTCGCCGAGACCTACCGGACCCCTCTCCCGGGCCGCGCGCGCCGCACCCGCGCCGAGCGCGCCCGGGCCGCCCTGACGCGCGTCGGACTCGGGCACCGCTTCGGCTTCCTGCCGGGCCGCCTGTCCGGCGGCGAACGGCAGCGGGTGGCCATCGCCCGGGCCCTGATGGGCGAGCCCGCCCTGCTGCTGTGCGACGAGCCGACGGGCAACCTCGACAGTGAGAACACCGAGTCGGTGCTCGCGCTCTTCGACGAACTGCAGGCCCAGGGCATGACGTTGCTGGTGATCACCCACGACGACGCCGTCAGCGCGCGGGCCGGCCGGCGGGTGCGGATCCGGGACGGCATGCTCCGGCAGGACAGCGCATGAGGCCCGGTATCCGTGGCGTGCGGCGCCGCGCCCGCGCCCGCGAACGCCCCTTCATGGACCCGCGGGACCTGTGGTCGGAGTCCCTGGCCGGGGTGCTCGCCCGCCCGGTCCGTTCCGCCCTGACGACCTTGGGTACGGTGCTGGGCATCGGCACGCTGGTCATCACGATCGGCGTGGCGTCGACGGCGGCGAACCAGATCGTCGGCCGGTTCGACGCCCTCACCGCCACCTCGGTGACGGTCGTGGTGCCGTCCCCGCCACCGGGATCCGCCGATCCGCCGCTGGTGGACTGGCCGGGTGTCGAGGCGGTGGAACGCCTCGCGGGTGTGGAGTCGGCCGCCGCCCTGTCCGATTCCGAGGGCAGCGCGAACGTCCAGGTCCGGGCCAACGACGTGGTCGCCCCCGGTGCGCTGACCGAGCAGACCCTGGCGGTCGTCGCCGCCACCCCGGCGCTGCCGGAGGCGGTCCGCGGCACGATGGCCACCGGCCGGTTCTTCGACACCGGTGACATCGCACGCCACGACCGCGTCGCCGTCCTCGGCGACCAGGCGGCCCGGCTGCTGGGCATCGACGACGTACGCGACGCCCCCGCGGTCTTCTTCAAGGGGCAGTCGTACACGGTGATCGGCGTCCTCGGCGGGTTCCGCCGTGAGCAGCGCCTGTCCGCCTCGGTGATCCTGCCCCCGACCACGGCGGCGGACCGGATGGGCATGGAAGACGTGACCCGGGTCCTGGTCAACACCTCCCTCGGCGCGGCCCGGCAGGTCGCCCGGCAGGCGCCGATCGCCCTGTCCCCCGGACACGAGGAGGCGCTCACCGTGACCGCCCCACCGGACCTGTCCAAGGCAAGGAAGGGCGTCCAGGGCGACGTCAACGGCCTGTTCCTGGTCCTCGGGCTGGTCTCGCTGGTCGTGGGCGCCATCGGCATCGCCAACGTCACCCTCGTCACCGTCATGGAACGCGTCGGCGAGATCGGGCTGCGCCGGGCGCTCGGCGCGTCCCGGCGCCAGGTGGCCGGGCAGTTCCTGGCGGAGTCCACCACCATCGGACTCCTCGGCGGCGTCGTGGGCGCGGCCCTCGGCGTGGTGGTCGTCGTCAGCGTGGCCGCCGTGAAGGACTGGACGCCCGTCCTCGACCTCCGCCTCGCCCTGGGCGCCCCGGTCGCCGGCGCCCTGGTCGGTCTCCTCGCCGGCCTCTACCCCGCCCTGCGCGCCGCCCGCATGGAACCCGTCGACGCCCTCCGCGCCCCGTCCTGACCCAGCGCCGCCGCGTAGCCCGGTCCCATGGTGCAGAGCGGGGCGGCGGACGTCGACGGCTACCTCTCCGAGGTCCCGGAGGTACGCAGGGAGGCGCTGGTCAGGCTGCGTGAGCTGTGCCGGGCCGAACTGACGGGGTTCGACGAGGTGATGGCGTACGGCATGCCCGTCTACGAGCGCGGGGGCACGGCCGAGATCGCCTTCGCCTGCCAGAAGCGGTACATCTCCTTCCACCTCATGCGCGGCGACGTCCGCGCGGCCTTCGAGGACCGCCTCGCCGGGCAGGACATGGGCAAGGGCTGCCTGCGGTTCCGCAAGCCCGAGCGCATGGACTTCGACCTCCTGCGCGACCTTCTGCGGGCGACCGCGGCCGAGCCCGGGGTGAGCGGGACCGGTGGGTGACGACGACCGCCGGTGGGCCCGGGGCCGGCACGGGCCGTTGCGCTCCGCTCCGCAACGGAGAACTCGGCGGCGCAGGCCGGGCGGGTGGTGCGGCCGAACACCCGAATGACGGCGCCGCCGCGGAGGGCTCGGCACGCGGGAGGGCCGTACCGCCCCGCCGTCCGGGGTGCCGGACGGCGGGGCGGTGCGGCGCGCTCGATCCCCGTTCATGCCCCGCTCATTCCTCCGTCGGTCCGAGGTCGGGGGTGTCCCGCAGGTCGACCGTCGCGCGGGCGGTGGCGTGCAGTTCGAGGACGACGAGTTCGTTCGTGCCGGGCCGAAGGACCGGGCCGGGGACGTAGAGGCGCCGCTGGGGGCCGCGGGACCAGTGGCGGCCCAGGGCGAAGCCGTTGATCCAGGCGTTGCCCTTGGTCCAGCCGGTGAGGTCCAGGTAGCTGTCGGCGGGCCGCTCCACCTCGAACACCCCGCGGTGGAACGCGGGCCCCACCGGCTGCGGGCCGCCGGTGGTGAAGGTCAGGCCCGACAGGTCGTCCAGGGGCAGGGGCCTGCTGCTCCAGCCGGTCAGTTCGCTGCCGTTGGCGGTGACCGCGCCGGTGAGGCCCTTGCGGTCGTGGATGCCCTCCCCGTAGTTGACGCGGCCCTGGTTCTCGACGAGGACGGTCAGGGTCGCTCCGCCGGCCGGCACGGTGATGGCCAGGGCGCCTTCGTGCGACTCGCGTTCGAGGACGCCGACGGCGGCGCCGTCGAGGAAGACCTGCGCCCGGTCCGCGATCGCGGCGAAGTGCAGCAGGGTGGGGCCCGGCTCGCGCAGGGCGGTCTCGTATAGGACAAAGCCGAAGTCCTGGCCCAGATCCTCCATGGTCAGCGGGCGCGGCCCGGTCACCGCCTCGCCGAGCCGGTCGGCGGAGCCGAGCAGCGGGGCGCTCGCGGGGAGCCGGACGCCGAGGAGGTTGAGCTTCTTGGACGGCTCGGGCAGGGGCTCGTCGGGGATGGTGGTGTGCCGGGCGAGGACGTCGCGGAAGGCGAGGTACTTGGGGGTGATGTCGCCGGCCTCGTCCAGGGGCGCGTCGTAGTCGTAGGAGGTGATGGTGGGGCGGTAGGTGTGCTTGTCGTTGGCGCCGTTGGTGAAGCCGAAGTTGGTGCCGCCGTGGAACATGTACAGGTTGACGCTCGCACCGGCCGACAGCATCTCGTCGAGGTCGGCGGCGGCCGACGCGGCGTCACGGACGACGTGCACACCGCCCCAGCGGTCGAACCAGCCGTTCCAGAACTCGGTGCACATCAGCGGCCCGTCGCCCTGGTGCTCGCGCAGCGCGGCCAGTCCCTGCGCCGGACGGCTGCCGAAGTTGACGGTGCCGAGGACGCCCGGGATGCTGCCGCGGGCGAGGTCGGAGGGCTGGTCACAGGTGAACAGCGGCACGTCCACACCGCCCTGGTGCAACTTGCCCTGAAGGTGCGTCAGGTAGGCGGGGTCCTCGCCATAGGCGCCGTACTCGTTCTCGACCTGCACCGCCAGGACGGGCCCCCCGTTGGTGGCGAGGTAGGGGACGACCATCGGCAGCAGGCGGTCCAGGTAGTCGTCCACGGCGGTCAGGTAGCGCGGGTCGGCGGTGCGCAGCCGGATGCCGGGCGTGGCCAGCAGCCAGGACGGCAGTCCGCCGCCCTCCCACTCGGCGCAGATGTACGGACCGGGGCGCAGCAGCACGTGCAGGCCCTCGTCCTGGGCGAGTTCCAGGAAGGCCGGCAGGTCCAGGCCGTCCTCGGTGCGGAAGGTGTGCGGCCGCGACTGGTGGAGGTTCCACGGCACGTAGGTGTCGATGGTGTTGAGTCCGAGCAGCCGTGCCTTGCGCAGCCGGTCACGCCACTGGCCGGGGTGGACGCGGAAGTAGTGCAGGCCACCGGAGATGATGCGGAACGGCTCGCCGCCGAGGCGGAATTCGTTCCCTTCGATCCGCAGTACGGGCATGGGCCGTGCTCCTCCAGTGGAGTCGAGTTCTGGTGCGTGTGATGCGTGCGGTGCGGTCACGGGGTGTTCGCCGGTGTCCGGCGGGGACGCCCCGTGACGGGATGTTTGCGTTGCCATCGCGACGGTGCGGTGACCGAAGGGGAAACCGGCGGGGGTGGGCTCAGCGGCCGCGCGGCGGCGGCGCGGTGCTGCTGCGCACGACCAGGCTGGTGGGCACCAGCGTGGGGCCCCGCTCCGCCTCGTCCTTGCGGATCTGCCGCAGCACCCCGTCGACGCAGCGCCGGCCGACCTCGGCGAAGTCCTGGTGGATCGTCGTCAGCGGCGGCATGTACGAGGCGGCCTCGGGGATGTCGTCGAAGCCCACCACGCTGACGTCCTCCGGCACCCGACGCCCCTGCTCGCGCAGCGCGCGCAACAGCCCGAGCGCCATCTGGTCGTTGGCGACGAACACCGCCGAACAGCCCGGGTCCTGCGCGATCCGCAGCCCGGCACGGTAACCCGACTCCGCGGACCAGTCCCCGCGCAGCAGCGGCGGCACCTCGCGCCCCGCCGACTCCAGGGCCGCCCGCCAGGCACCCACCCGGCGCTCCGCGGCGAACGACTCCTTCGGGCCGGCGATGTGCCACACCGTGCCGTGACCGAGACCCAGCAGGTGTTCCACGGCCGCCCCGGCGCCGCTGGCCTGGTCGGTGTCGACCACGCAGTACCGGTCCCCGGCGTCGGAGTCCACCACCACCACCGGCGCGGTCGGCGGCAGGGCCACCGTCATCGCGTCCAGCAGATGGACCTCCATGATCATCACGACCCCGTCCACCGCCAGCTCCCCGAGCCGGGTGAACGCGCCCTGGACCCCGTCCTGCGTGGGCACGGTGACGGGCAGCAGCGTCGTGGCGTAGCCCTCCCGGGCCGCGGACGAGGCCACGGCCTCCAGCGTGCGCATGTTGCCGGTGCTGGAGAGGTTGAACAAGATGACGCCGATGGTGCGGAACTCGCCCCGCTTGAGGGCCCGGGCCGCGCTGTTGGGCCGGTAGCCGAGCTCCTTCATCGCGGCCAGCACCTGCTGCCGGGTCTCCTCCAGCACCCCGGGGAACCCGTTGGAGACCCGGGAGACGGTCTGCGCCGAGACGCCCGCCAGCTTGGCCACGTCGGCCATCGACGCACCGCGCCGCCGCCGCTGCGCACCCGCCGCCGAGCTCTGTCCGGTCCCGTCCACGTGCGTCGTACACCTCATACGTTTCACTGCCGTTGGTGGTCAGAAGTCTAGGGGGGCCGAGCTGCGCGGACCGGCGGTCCGCAGGCCCCCCGGGCCGGCGCCGGCGCTCCCTCAAAGAGGGCCGCCGGGGCCGGCCGCGGATCGTGGGGGGCGTCAGCCGCCGACGCTGAAGCCCTGGTCCTTGCCGTACTTGACCGAGGCGTCCTGCCAGGTGCCCAGTGCGTCGGACAGCGGCGTGGAGGACACGTAGGCCTTGCCGACGGTGTCGTTGAAGATCGAGTTGGCGTACACCTGGTACGGCAGGTAAGACCAGCCCTTGACGACGTTCGCCGCCGACTCCGCGAAGATCTCGTTGGCCTTCTGGCCGCCGAAGTAGGGGAACGAAGTGTCCAGGAACGCCTGGGAGTTCAGGTCCGCCGTCGTGGCCGGGAAGGCACCGCCCTTGATGCGGGCCTGGACGCCGGCGTCCTTGTTCGCGTACTTGATGAAGGCGTAGGCCAGCGGCTTGTCCTTGGCCGCCTCCATCACCGCCAGCGAGCTGCCGCCGTTCTCCGCGCTGGCGCTCTGGCCCGCCTGCCACTGCGGCAGCGCCGCGGCACGCCAGTCACCGGACGCCGAGGGGACGCCGGAGACGAAGTTGGCGGGCATCCAGGCACCCGTGGACAGCGTGGCGATCGTGCCGTCGGCCAGGCCCTTGTACCACTGGTCGCTCCACGACGCGATCGGCGCGAGGAGCTTCTCGGAGATCAGCTTCTGCCAGACCTCGGTGAACTTCTTCGTGCCCGCGTCACCGAAGTCGACGTTCACCTTCGTGCCGTCCACCGTGTACGGGTGACCGCCGGCCTGCCAGATCAAGCTGGTGACGAAGCCGGCGTCACCGGTGTCGTTGGTGATGTACGCCTTCGGGTCCGCCTTGTGCAGCGCGCGGGCCGCGGTCAGGTACGCGTCCCAGGTCGTGGGCACCGCGATCTTGTACTTGTCGAGGACCTTCTTGTTGTAGAACATCGCCATCGGCCCGGAGTCCATGGGCAGCGCGTACACCCCGCCGCCCACGGCCACGGAGTTCCACGGGCCGGGCGAGTACGCCTTGGACAGGTCCTTGGCGCCGTACGGGCTGAGGTCGGTGACGGACTTGCCGAGCGCGAACTGGCTCAGTGCGTAGTACTCGATCTGCGCCACGTCCGGCGCCCCGGAACCGGCCTGCACCGCGTTCTGCAGCGCGGTGTACTGGTCGTTGCCCGTGCCCGCGTTGACCAGCTTCACCTTGACCTTGGGGTACTTGGCCTGGAAGTCGGTGACCACCTGCTTCAGCGTCGGCTCCCACGCCCACACCGTCAGGCTGCCGCCCTTGTCCAGCGCCGCCTCGACACTGCCCGCGTCCGCGGCCTTGGCACCCGAGCCGGAGTCGTCGGAGGAACCGCAGGCGGTCAGGGACAGCGCCGCCGCGCAGAGCACCGCGATCGCCTGCGCCGAACGGCGCAGTGGCTTGTTCGTCATCGCATCTCACTTCGTTGTGGTGATGGTCTGCGGCACCGCCCGTCGCCACGGCACGGGTGTGCCGGGCGCAGGACCGCAGGGGGAGGTGGGTAAGGCGCCGCCGCGGCGCCGGTGATCACTCCTTGACGCTGCCGGCGGCGAGCCCGGACTGCCAGAAGCGCTGCAGGAGGAGGAAGGCCGCGACCAGCGGCACGATGGTCAGCAGCGAGCCGGTGACCACCAGGTTGAACACCGGCTGCCCGCCCGCGGTGGCGGCTTGGGCGTTCCAGGCGTTGAGCCCCAGGGTGAGGGGGTACCAGTCCGGGTCCTTGATCATGATCAGTGGCAGGAAGTAGTTGTTCCACGTCGCGACCACGGTGAAGAGCAGCACGGTGACGATGCCGGGTCCCAGCAGCGGCAGGCTGATCCTGAAGAAGGTGCGGATCTCCCCCGAACCGTCGACCCGGGCGGCCTCCAGCAGCTCGTCGGGGATCGCCTCGGAGGCGAAGACCCACATCAGGTAGAGGCCGAACGGCGAGATGAGCGAGGGCACGATCACCGCCCACGGGGTGTTGGTCAGCCCCATCTTGCTGAACATCAGGAACGTGGGCACGGCCAGCGCGGCACCCGGCACGGCGACCGCGCCGATCACCACCGCGAAGACCGCGCGCTTGCCGGGGAAGTCGAACTTCGCCAGGCCGTAGCCGCCCAGGACGGCCAGGAACGTCGCGCCCCCGGCGCCGAGCGCCACGTACAGCAGGGTGTTGAGCAGCCACCGCACGAAGATGTGGTCGTCGTAGGTGAGGGTCTGCCGGATGTTGTCCCACAGGGCGAAGTCACCGCTGAACCACAGCCCGAAGGAGTCCAGCAGGCTCTTCTGGGTCTTGGTCGCGCTGATCAGCAGCCAGGCCAGCGGGACCAGGGTGTAGACCGCCACCAGCGCGGTCAGGACGGTGAGCAGGATGCTGCGCCGGGGCCGGTCGGAGGAGTGCCGCCGGCCCGCCGGGCGCTCGGACGGCGCGGCGCCGCTGCGCTCGCGCTGCGGGGCCGTAACGGCCGCCTGGGTGCTCGCCTGGGCCATCGTCAGGCCTCCTTGCGCATGCCGCGCAGCTGCACGACGTAGGCGATGATCATCGTGACGACCCCCATGACGATCGCGACGGTCGCCGCGTAGTTGTGCTGCTGCCCGGAGAAGGACAGCGAGTAGGTGTAGAGGTTCGGCGTGAAGTACGTCGTGATGGCGTTGGGCGCCAGCGGCTTGAGGATGCTCGGCTCGTTGAACAGCTGGAAGCTGCCGATGATCGAGAAGATCGTCGCGATGACCAGGGCCCCGCGGATCGCCGGGATCTTGATGGAGGTGACGATCCGCAGCTGGCTGGCGCCGTCGATCTCGGCCGCCTCGTACAGGGACCGCGGCACGACGTGCAGCGCCGAGTAGAAGATCAGCATGTTGTAGCCGACGAACTCCCAGGTCACGATGTTGCCGATGCTCGCCAGCACCAGGCCCGGCGACAGGGGGTTCGGCAGGGAGGCACCGAAGGTGTCGTTGATGTCGGCGACCAGGCCGAAGCGGTCCCCGTACATGAAGCCCCACATCAGCGTCGCCACGACCGCCGGCACCGCGTAGGGCAGGAAGATCGTGATCCGGAAGAACTTCCGGCCGTGCAGCCGCCCACTGTCCAGCGCGAGGGCGACCAGCAGCGCGATGCCCAGCATCACCGGCACCTGGACGACGAGGAACAGCGCGACGCGCCCGAGGCCGGACCAGAACTGGCCGTCCTGGAAGGCCTGGACGTAGTTGTCCAGGCCGACGAAGGAGGTCCCGCCGATGAGGCGGTCGCGGAACAGGCTCAGGTAGATCGAGTAGCCGATCGGCGCCAGGAAGACCAGCGCGAAGACGATCATGAACGGTGCCACGAAGCCCCATCCCAGCCAGCGCCGGCCCCGGCGTCCTCGGGGAGGAGCGGCCCGGCCGGTGCCCGGTGGCGGCGGTATGGCAGCCATGATCCCATCCTTCACATCGTCGTGCGGGGTCCCGCCACATCGGGCGGGTCCGGGATGGTTGCGCAAACATCAGCGACCGCGGTCGGCGCACGTTTACGCAAACATTTGATGGACGCGATGTTGGCACCGGCCATCAGGACACGTCAAGGGCCCTCACGCGGTTCCTCCCCGACACCGCCCCGCCAGGCCGTCCCCGCACGTCAACAGCCCTTTCACCGACCCCACTTGCCCACCGCCGGCCCGCACAGCGGACCGGCGGCACACACGCTCACTCCGTACGCAGCCCGTCCGCCCGCATCATCCGCCACAACGGCGGAAGGCTCAGCACCGTCACCACCAGGACCGCCACCGCACCGATCCCGGCATACGGCAGGAACACCCACCAGTCCCGCACCGGCTTCACCACGACACCCAGCATCACCCGCCCCAGGACCAGCCCTCCCACGATCGCCACGACCGTACCCGCCAGCACCGGCACCGCCGTCTGCCACAGCACCGACCACGCCAACGTCCTGCGCCGCGTACCGAAGGCCACCAGCACCGACAGCAGACGCCGGCGCTCCCTCAACTGCTCGATCTGCGCCACCAGCATCCCCGCCGCGATCAACACCACCGTCAAGGTCCCCCCGACCCGCAGACCCGTCTGCACACTCGAGTACTGCCGGTCACGCTGCACGTTCACCAGCCCGCCCACCCGCAGCATCGGATCCACCCGCGCCGCGGCATTGCGCAGGTACTCCGCCGCATCGGGAACCCGGCGGTCGATCGCGACGGACGCGAACGTCGACGCCTGCGGCAACCGGTGCCCCGCCAGCGCCCCCGGAGTGGCCAGAATGCCGTCATGGACCTCGCCCACCGGATCCCGGACCGCCACCACCGCCCGAGCCGTCACCGGCAACGTCCACAACTCGCCCTCCGAAACGCCCTCCGAAACGCCGTCGAGATCGATCCGCCCACCCGGCCGGGCAGCCTCATCGGTGAGGAGGTTCGCCTCCCGCGCCCGCCGCGACCCACCCGGCCGGTGAGCCACGAAGGCGTCACCCTCACGGCACGAGGACAACGAGGCCAGCGACCGCAACGTCGCACAACTGCCCACCGTCAACGTGGTCACGGACCCGGGCCCACCACCCGCATCCGGACGACTCACATACGCCTCGACCGTGGCGACCACCCGCCGCACGCCCTTGACCCGCCGGAACTCCGCGGCCATCCGCTCCGCCAGGACCGGATCGCCCACGCTCTCCGCAGCCGCGGCAACCCTGAAATCCGCACGGACGACATCGGCAGGGGCGGAAGACCCACCCCCCGCCTTCGGAGCGGACGGCGAGGCGAAGTCCTCCTGCATGCCGCCGAACACCATCTGCAGCGCGATCGCACCGGCCACCGCCACGGTGATGCCGCTCACCGCCCGCGACGCCGTCCCACTGCTCAACTGCAACCGGCGCACCGCGAGCTGCCACGCGACCGGCCCCCCGCGCAGCCGCCTCACCACGGCCTCCACCAGCCACGGCAGCAGCCCGGTCAACCCCACCAGGACCAGCACCGCACCCAGCGCGACCGGATACACACCACCCGACCCCAACTCCCCGTCCGCCGACCCCGTCACCGACAGCACACCGACACCGGCCACAGGACTCACCAGCCGCCACCACAACCGGCGCGGCCGCAACGCGGCATGCCGCACGACCCCCAACGGCTCGATCGCCACCGAACGCAGCGCCGACAGGGTGACCGCAACCGCCCCCACCAGGATCGCCCCCACGATCAGACCCGCCAGCAGCAGGTCAGGGGCGACATCGGCGGGAAAAGCACTCACGCCCCACAACCGCACCGACCCCGCCAGCCGGCGCGCCCCCAGGAACACCCCCGTACCCACCAGCAGACCCAGCACGGCGCCGAACAGCGCCTCACCCGCCGCGATCCGCCGGGTCATCCCGACATCCGCACCGACCAGCCGCAACGCGGCCAGCCTGCGGTCCCTGCGGTCCCCGCCGAACCGGACGGCCGTACCGATGAAGACGCCCACCGGCACCAGCAGGACG
The DNA here is from genome assembly GCF_042733315.1 of Streptomyces sp. NPDC059718. Lineage (NCBI taxonomy): Bacteria > Bacillati > Actinomycetota > Actinomycetes > Kitasatosporales > Streptomycetaceae > Streptomyces > Streptomyces sp. NPDC059718. Next base: position 4,143 of record NZ_JBHWGA010000008.1, on the reverse strand, counting down.
ACACAGATCAAAGCGACCAGGACCACCAACTGCGGATCGAACCGCCCCGAGCCCGGGTCACGGCCGTACCCTGCGGACCTGATCGCACCCCCGCTCCTGGTGAGCGTGGCACTCCCCGCGTAGAAGCGCAGCTCCCCCGGTTCGAGCAGACCCCGGTCCGCAATGGTCCCGGTGATCCGGTAACCGAGCCGCTCCTTGAGCAGGGCCCCGGACGACGAGCCCAGCAGCTCGCGCAGAGCGGGCGAGACCGCCATCTCCCCCGGCCCGGGAATCCGCGCCACACCCGGCGGCGGCGGAGCACCGGGACCGTCCGGGCGCAGCAACTGCCCGCCGACGGCCTCGCCCCGGTACTCGGTGCTCGCGTCGTACCAGAGGAACGTCGCCTCCCCGCGCCGCACCGACACCTCGCTCTCGAAGTTCGGCGTCTCGCGCGCGTGCCCGCGCTCCGCGCGGGCGTCGAGGACGTTCGGCACCGCGGCGGCGAGGAACAGCAGAGCCACCCCGAGCCCGACGCCCACCGCGGTCAGCGCCGTGCGGATCCACCCCTCGCGGCCCCCGGAGCCCGCCAGCCGCACACCGAGCCACAGATCTCCCAGCGCCGAACGGAACCGCCCCGGCGCGGCCCCGGCACCGTCACGGGCACCGCCACGGTTCATGCGGGGCCCCCTGGGCACGGCATGCCGTCGAGCGTGACGGCTCGGCGGTTGCGGTACGCGGTCTGCGGCGGGGGCGGCGCGAGCGGGAGTCTGAGCGGGTCGAAGAACATGCAGTGAATATACACGCTGTCTATACACTCGATGTCTACTCACAAGGTGTCATTACAGTGTGCTCGCTGCTTCCCTTCGCCGTCTTCACCGGTACGGCATACCGCCTGGTCAGAGGCGTGCGTTGGGGTCCGCCGGCCGGTCCCGCGCACAGTGGCAGGAGTGTCGACACTGGTGGAGTCGAGGTGTGTCACCGGGCTCGCAGGTGTACCCCAGGCCGGACCCCGGGAGCCGTGGGGCCTGGGGACGAGGGATTCTCGACCCTCGCATTACTTACGCGGGACAGGCTCCCCGGCGACTCCGTTTCCCTTGCGGAAACCGGCAGGCGGCACGCCGTTCCCCCACGCCGCCGGCGTGACCGGGCCGAAGGCGCGCGGGCGCGGCTCAATGATGTGGACTGACCAAGATCTCCTGCCGTAATGTCCTCCTGCCCGCCGCTCGACGGGCACGTCTCCATGTTGTGTCCCTGGGGGGGATCCCATGTCGCTCAACCCTGTCGGGCCGCCGCCCGGCGCCCCGTACCCCGTACCCGCCGGGCCTCCGGCGACCACCGCCGTGCTCCGTTCGCCGCTGGGTCTGGCGACCGCGGTGACGGTGCTGCTGTCGCTGGTGATCGCGGTCGATGTGCTCGCCATCGCCGCGGAGGCCGCTCGCTACGCCCTCATGGGCACGGCGGTCGCCGACGAGCTCGCCACCGTCGACCCGTCCGCGCTGAACCGCTCGGACCTGTGGACGGGCAGCGCCGCCGTCCTGCAGCTCTTCGCCCTGGTGGCGACGGCCGTCGTCTTCATCGTCTGGTTCCACCGGGTCCGCTCCAACGGCGAGGTGTTCGCCCCCAACGGGTTCGAGAAGGGCCGCGGGTGGGCGATCGGCGGCTGGTTCATCCCCATCGGCAACCTCTGGATCCCCTCCAAGGTCGCCCGCGAGACCTGGGTCGCGAGCTCCCAGACGACGCAGGACGGCCGCCTGCGGCCCGCCGACTCGGGCCCGGTCTCCTACTGGTGGGCGGCGTGGATAGCCTCCTCCGTGCTGGGCCGGCTCTCGGGGGGCCTGTTCGACGAGAGCTCGGGGTACGCGGACGACCTCCGCGACGCCGCCGGCTTCGCCATCGCCGTGGACGGCGTGGACATCCTCGCCGCGGTCCTCGCCATCCTGTTCGTCCGCAAGCTGACGGCCATGCAGCACCGCAAGGCCACGGAAGGCCCGTTCGCCCTGTCCTGACCGTGGAACCGGTCATGCCCGCTGATGTCGGCGGCGGCACCTGCGCTTCCCGGTCGTGCACATCGACGATCTTGCGCGGCCGGGGAGCTCCAGCGGGCCCGCGACCTACCGGAGCCGTTCGTCACGACGGCGGCCGACCTCGCGCCCGGCCGAAAAGCGTCGGTCGGTTGCCGTCCCTCTCGGCGGCCGGAGGCCAGGGGTTCACGCCGGCACGCGGGGCACCTTGCCGGGCTGAGGTGTAGACCGGTGGTTGACCGGTGTCGGCCGGCTGCTGCTCCTGCTCGACATGGCGTTCCCCGGCCTGCCAGAGCAGCACGCCGTGCCGCCGTTCCCAGCGAACGGCCCGTTCTGCTCGCATCAGCGGCTCTATCGTGAAGCAGCAGGCGACGAGGGCGAATGCCGGCTCGAACAACGCGAGAGCCGTATGGACGACGCTGACGGCGGCGAACAGCGCACCGTAGCGTCTCCCGAGGCTTCGCCTGGCCCGGGCAAGCGCCGACGCGGAGAGCGCGGTGGCGGGATCCGCGATCGGTACGGCCGCCTCGAAGAGGGGGACGTCACCGAGCCTCTTGAGCCTCGACGTGGCAAGGAACCCCGTCAATACGTTGCACGCGAAGACCGCGGCGAACAACTCCCAGACGAACAGCCTCGAGCCGCCCTTCACCGCGACGACCACTCCGAGGGCGGTCAGCCCGCTGAACAACGGCACCCCGCAAAGAGCAATTGCTTGTGGGCAAATCTGATCACCGCCGTACTCCCCCGCCCTCATCGAGCCTGCGCAGCCGTCCACTGCGCCCAGGCTTGGTGCAGCCTCCCCGAGCCGTGAGCCGAACGGCGGCACCAGAACATGATGGATCGCCGGTACGGATCGCATCCAGCCCCCGGCACCACAGGGTGGGCGCAGTGCGACGAAACGCCTGCGCCCTCGTCGGGCGGGGGCGTCGGGCGCGTGCGGGTGGCGTGTCAGCGCGCGGTCAGCGCCGTGTCAGCGGAGGCGGGCAGTGTTCGGGCATGGACACCGTCACCGCGGACCGATCCGCCCCTCCCGCCGCCGCCCGTCGCCCCCGCACCGCGGACCCCGCGCCTTCCGCGCCGGCCGCGTTCGTGCGCTTCGCCGTGTGCGGCGGCGGTGTGGGGCTGGCTTCCTCCGCAGTGCTGATGGCGCTGTCGGGACCGGTGCCGTTCGCCCTGGCGAACGCGGTGGTGACCGTGGCCTCGACGGTGCTGGCCACCGAGTTGCACGCGCGCTTCACCTTCGGCGGGGGCCGCGCCGGGTGGCGGGCGCACCTGGAGTCGGCGCTGACGGTCGTGGTCTGCTACCTGTTCACCACGGCCGCGATGCTGCTCCTGCAGGCGGTGTGCACCGCCCCCGGCGTACTGCTGCGGCAGTCGGTCTACTTGGCGGCCTCCGCGCTGGCCGGGGTGGGCCGCTTCTTGCTGCTCCGCGCGGTGGTCTTCGCCGGACGGGGCGGCTCCGCCGCGTCGGTGCGGCGCAGCGAGGCGGCGTACATCTCGTCGGGGTCGAGCCGGCGCAGCTCCTCGGCGATGAGCTCGGCGGTCGACCGGACCTTCAGCGCGAGGTGCCGGCTGGGCTGCCCGGGGATGGTGAGGTTGGCCAGCGGGCCCTCGGGGCGGTCGATGTGGATGTCGCCGTCCGCGGTGCTCAGCCGGACCGCGCTGACGACCGGGCCGTCGGTGACGACGCGCTCGACCGGTACCCGCAGCCGGTTGCCGAGCCAGCGGGCGAGGAGTTCGGCGCTGGGGTTGTCGGCCTCGCTCTCGACGGCGGCCGAGACGACGGTGGCCCGCGCCTGGTCGAGCGCGGCGGCGAGCATGGACCGCCAGGGCGTGAGCCGGGTCCAGGCGAGGTCGGTGTCGCCGGGGGTGTAGCCGGCGGCACGGGTCTTCAGCTCCTCCAGCGGATGCTCGACGGCGTACGCGTCGGTGATCCGGCGCTGCGCCAGCGCGCCGAGGGGGTCGGCGGCGGGGTTGGCGGGTGCGTCGACCGGCCACCACACCACCACGGGGGCGTCGGGCAGCAGCAGCGGCAGGACCACGCTGTGGGCGTGGTCGGCGAGTTCGCCGTGGAGGCGGAGCAGGACGGTCTCGCCGGTGCCGGACTCGCCGCCGACGCGCACCTCGGCGTCGAGGCGGGCGC